>SLQN01000019.1 GCA_007131465.1 Paracoccaceae bacterium | reverse complement strand
CCCCGAAGTGATGGGGATCGGCCCTGTGCCTGCCGTGAAGGCGCTGTGCGCGCGCACCGGGCTGGAGGTCGGGGATTTCGATGTCATCGAATCGAACGAGGCTTTTGCCGCGCAGGCGCTGGCCGTGAGTGGCGCACTCGGGCTTGACCCGGCCCGCGTGAACCCCAATGGCGGCGCGATCGCACTGGGGCATCCGGTGGGCGCGACGGGCGCGATCATTACCCTCAAGGCGCTGTATGAACTGGAACGAACCGGCGGGACGCGCGCGCTGGTGACTATGTGCATCGGGGGCGGGCAGGGAATCGCGCTGGCGATTGAACGGGTCTGACGGGAAGGGGTAAATAGGGAACATATGGCTTGACGCGGCCCTGTGATACGATAGGTCTGACGCATGTCGCAGACCCCTCCTGTCCTTGTGTGGTTCAAGCGTGATCTGCGCATCGCGGATCACCCCGCGCTTGTCGCTGCGGGGCCTTATGTTCTGCCAGTTTATATCATTGAGCCTGACTACTGGGCCTTGCCTGACACCTCGGCGCGCCAGTGGGCTTTCACCGCCGAGGCGCTGGACAGCCTGCGCTGCGATCTTGAGGCGCTGGGGCAACCGCTGATCCTGCGCAAAGGCGAAGCCGTGACAGAATTGGCGCGGCTGTGCCGGGCGCATGGCATCACCCGGATGTTCAGCCACGAGGAAACCGGCAACGCCTGGACCTATTCGCGCGACAGGCGGGTTGCGGACTGGGCGCGCGGCAATGGGGTCGAATGGCGCGAAGTGCCGCAATCGGGCGTGGTGCGACGGTTGCCGGGGCGTGACGGCTGGCAGGGGCTGCGCACCCGCTTCCTGCGCGCGCCGGTTCTGGACGCCCCGCAAGCACTTGCGCCGTTGGCGCGCGACACCTCGACGCTGGAACGCCTGCCAGATGCGCGCGGCCTGCGCCTCAGGCCAGATCCGTGCCCCCATCGCCAGACCGGTAGCCGCGCTGCCGCCGAACAGGCGCTGGCCGGATTTCTGACCACACGCGGTGCGCGCTACCGGGTCGCCATGTCATCACCGTTGACAGCCGAGCGCGCCTGTTCGCGCCTCTCGCCTTATCTGGCGCTTGGAATGATGTCGGTGCGGCAGGTTGAACAGACGCGGGCAGCCGCGCGCGCGGCGCATGCGGGCGCACCGGACTGGCAGGCATCTTTGAACAGCTTTGCCAAGCGGCTGGCCTGGCGTGATCATTTCATACAGAAGCTGGAGGATGAACCCGAACTGGAATGGCGCTGCCTGCATCCCGCGCACGAAACCCTGCGCCCGCGCGAAAGCGATGCGGCCCGGCTGCGCGCGTGGGAACTGGGCGAAACCGGCGTGCCCTTCGTCGATGCCTGCATGCGCTATCTGCGCGCCACGGGCTGGCTGAATTTTCGCATGCGGGCGATGCTGATGTCCTTCGCCAGCTATCACCTCTGGCTGGACTGGCGCAGCACGGGCCCGATCCTCGCGCGGTTGTTCACGGATTACGAACCGGGGATTCACTGGTCACAAGTGCAGATGCAATCGGGCACGACTGGCATCAACACGATCCGCATCTACAACCCGGTCAAGCAGGGCCACGATCAGGACCCGAGCGGACAATTCATCCGCAAATGGCTGCCGGAACTGGCGCATGTGCCTGCCGCGCATCTGCACAGGCCCTGGACATGGACCGAAGGGGCAGGCGCGTTGCAGTCCCGCTATCCCGCGCCGGTTGTCGATCTGGCGCAGGCGGGTGCTGCGGCGCGGGATGCGCTGTGGTCGCTGCGGCAGCAGGCAGGGTTTCACGATGTCGCGCGCGCGGTTGCGCACAAGCACGGGTCGCGAGCCTCTGGCAATGACCGGTCCTCTGCCGCCACGATCCGCGCGGTGCGGCGCAAACACGCCCATCCCGACCAGTTGAGCCTGGATCTGTAACGCGCACCTCTTGTCGCGAAGTTACCCCTTGACCTTCCACTGAATGGAACCCCCATCTATAAGGTCTCAACCGCAGAAGGGGCCTTCGCGTGACCAAGATGATGCTGCCAACCAAAGCCCGGACCGAGCGCCGCCTTGCGCTCGACAATCTGTCTTGCGCAGGGTGTGTACGCCGCGCCGAGGCAGCGCTGGCCTCTGTTCCGGGTGTCACGGGGGCAGAGGTGAACCTTGCGACAATGGAAGCCGTTATCGAGGCCAGCCCCGACACAGACATGGATGCCTTGCGCCAGACCATGCAGCGTGCAGGCTATCCCCTGCGCGCCGCACAGCTGGAGCTTGCGCTGGAGGGCATGAGTTGCGCGTCCTGTGTCGGGCGTGTGGAAGCCGCGCTGCGCGCCCAGCCCGCTGTACTGCGTGCGGATGTGAACCTTGCCACGGGACGCGCGCAGATCGAGCATGTCGGCGGAGACGCTGAAATCGACGCGATGCTGGCCGCCACCAAGGCGGTTGGTTACAGTGCGCGCGTCGTGGCGGACGGCTCCCCGCCAGAAGACCCCCAGACCCGCCATGATGCCGAGGCGCGCGCGCTCCGCGGCAATCTGGCGCTGGCCGCAATCCTGACGCTGCCGGTTTTCATTCTGGAAATGGGGGGCCATATGGTCCCCGCGTTTCATCACTGGCTGCACCATCAGATCGGCATGCAGACGCTCTGGCTTCTTCAGTTTGCGCTGACAACGGCGGTGCTGTTCGGACCGGGGCTGCGGTTCTACACCACCGGCTTGCCCGCGCTTGCGCGCGCCGCCCCCGACATGAACAGCCTTGTCGCCATCGGCACGCTGGCGGCCTGGGGCTATTCCAGCATTGCCACCTTCGCCCCCGCCCTGCTGCCCGAGACGGCGCGCGCGGTCTATTTCGAGGCCGCCGCCGTGATCGTGACGCTGATCCTGCTGGGGCGCTGGCTGGAGGCGCGCGCGAAGGGCCGCACGGGCGCGGCAATCGCCCGGCTGGTGGGCCTGCAACCCCGACAGGCCCGTGTGCTGCGCAATGGCGAAGTGCGGGAAATCGCCATCAGTGATCTGGTCGCGGGCGATATCGTGCAGTTGCGTCCGGGCGAACGTCTGCCTGCGGACGGGGTTCTGCGTGACGGAACCGCCATCGTCGATGAAAGCATGATCACCGGAGAGCCGATCCCCGCCACCAAGCAGGCAGGCGACAGGCTGATCGGCGGCACAGTCAACGGCGCGGGCGCGTTGCAGATGGAAGTTACCCGCACGGGCGCTGAAACAGTGCTGTCGCAGATCATCCGCATGGTCGAAAGCGCGCAGGGCGCGAAGCTGCCGGTGCAGGCGCTGGTAGACCGTGTGACGATGGTTTTCGTGCCAGTCGTCATCGGGGTGGCTGTGCTGACCGTGCTGGTCTGGCTGGTCTTCGGCCCGGACCTGAGCTTTGCGCTGATCGCCGGGGTATCGGTCCTGATCATCGCCTGCCCCTGCGCAATGGGGCTGGCGACGCCAACCTCGGTCATGGTCGGCACAGGGCGCGGCGCGGAACTGGGGGTCCTGTTTCGCAAGGGAACGGCGCTGCAACTCCTCGATCAGGTGACGACCGTGGCCTTTGACAAGACCGGAACCCTGACCGAAGGCCGCCCGGTGCTGAGCACGGTTGAAACTGTGGGCGACTGGCAGGCCGAGAGCGCCCTGCCGCTGGCCGCCGCGCTGGAGCAGAATTCCGAGCATCCGATTGCGCAGGCGATCCTTGACGGCGCGCGCGGGCGCGGGCTCTCCCTCCCCGAGGTGTCGGGTTTCCAGTCACTGACCGGGCTAGGTGTGCGCGGCGTGGTCGCGGGGCAGGACGTCCTCTTGGGGGCCGCGCGGTTGATGGCGCAGGAGGGGGTGGATGTGGCCCCTCTGGCTGAACAGGCCGAGACGCTGGCGGGGCAGGGGCACAGCCCGCTTTACCTGGCCGTTGACGGGGCATTGGCAGCGCTGATCACAGTAGCCGACCCCGCCAAGCCCGGCGCGCGCGAGATGATTGCCGCGCTGAAGGCACGCGGGCTGCGGGTGGCCATGATCTCTGGCGATGCGCGCGCGACGGCGCAGGCGATCGGGCAGGATCTGGGGATCACCGATATCGTGGCCGAAGTCATGCCCGATGGCAAGGTCGCGGCACTGGCCCGGCTGCGCCGGGGCGGCGGCAAACTGGCCTTTGTCGGCGACGGGATCAATGATGCGCCTGCGCTGGCCGAGGCGGATGTGGGCATCGCCATCGGCACAGGCACGGATATTGCCGTTGAAAGCGCGGATGTGGTGCTGATGTCGGGCGCGCCTGATGCCGTTCTGACAGCGCTGCATGTCTCGCGCGCGACAATGCGCAATATCCGTCAGAACCTGTTCTGGGCCTTTGCCTATAACACGGCGCTGATCCCGGTGGCCGCCGGGGTGCTGTATCCGGCCTTCGGGCTGCTGCTATCGCCCATGCTGGCCGCAGGGGCCATGGCGCTGAGTTCGGTCTGCGTGCTGTCGAATGCGCTGCGCTTGCGCAGTTTGAAACCGGAAGCTTTGTCAGGAGGGCAGGCATGAATATCTCGGAAGTGGGCAAGCGCGCGGGACTGCCCCCCAAGACGATCCGCTTCTACGAGGAGATCGGCCTGATCACCCCGCGGCGCGAGGCAAATGGCTACAGGGTGTTTTCAGAGAAAGATGCGCATCGGCTGGCATTCCTGCGCCGCGCGCGGGCGCTGGGCTTCACGGTCGAGGAATGCCGCCAGTTGCTGGGCCTCTATCACGACGACACCCGTGCGAGCGCCGATGTGAAGGCGATTGCGCGCGAACATCTGGCGCGGATTGATGCGCAGTTGCAGGACCTGCAACAGATGCGCAACACGCTGGCCGATCTGATAGCGGCCTGCGCGGGCGACAGCCGTCCCGACTGCCCGATCCTGCGCGACCTCGCGCGGTGACGGCAGCTCAGGCCGGTGCGAGGTCTT
>SLQN01000567.1 GCA_007131465.1 Paracoccaceae bacterium | reverse complement strand
TTACCTTACCGCAGGATCACGGCCTGTTTCCCGACTTGCGGACAGGGCGTTACCTACGCCGGGCAAAGTGCCCTTGGAGACAACGCGCCGAAAAGACCTGCCGGACACCAGACAGGTCGCTGGCAGTTGATGAAAGCCGGCCTGGCGAAGGCATGACGCAGAATAGCCTCGATGCCAGCGCCCGTGACACTGATAGCTGGTTGCGCACCAATCCGGCAGCGCCCGCGCCGGGGCCGCCCGAGGCGATGCATGGCGCTCAAGACAGCGCGCCCGGTAGACGCTGCGCATTCCGTGATTGGTGCGGACGGTTTCATGGCACTGATGCGGCAGATTGCGCAGCCCGGCATGATGCAGACAGCGCGCCGAATAGGCGTGATGATGCTTGCCGCCCGCGCGAAAGCTTGTCGCGCAATGCTGCGGCAGATACCGCGCGCGGTGTTTTGGCCCGGCGTGATATCCGCGCGGGGCGTGGTAGGGCTGCGGCCTGGTATGCGGGTGCCGTGGCGCATGGGTCGTGGCCCGTGACTGCGCGGCCCCGGAAGCGATGATGGCAACCGCCGCCGCCCCCAGCAGCAACTTGATCATCGCATCATCAGAGGCGCGCGCGGGCGTCGCGGATGCGGCCAGCGATGTCAGGGCAAGGGCCACAGCGGCAAACGTGGCTGACAGTCGGGATCGGGCAGTCCGACTGGGGATCGGCATGGCAGCGTCCTTTCGGGTGCAACCTTCTGGGCACAACGCTGCCGCCTGACCCCGTTGTCAGGCAATAACGCGGGGATGCTATCGGATAGCAGCCCGACCTCCCGGCGTCGGATATTGAATAGCCGCGCGGTCAGTGCCATTTTCCCGGACATGAAAACGACATTGCTCATCTCCGTGGTCATGCTTGGGTTGGCGCTTGCGGGGCAAGCCTCGGCCCAGTGCTATGCGGATTACAAGGCCAAGCAGGACAACCCGCTGCGGCTGCAATACGGCGTGATCGAATTGCCCGCCGATGCCTGCGGGTCGCGAGAGGCAGCAGCCAGCCATGCTGCGCCGATCCTTGCACGATCCGGTTGGACTCTGTTGCAGATCGAGTCCATCTTCGGGGCATCCGAATTTCAGCGCAGGAGTGCCAATGCCGGGGCCATCCATCTCCGCGAGTGAGGTCACGCGCCTTGGCAGCCGCGCCGTCATCTGGGGGCTGGTGGCCATTGTCGGCATTCTGGCGCTGACGGCGGTGATGCTATTCGTCAATCTGCCAGATGCCGGGGCCTTCAATGCCCGTGTCGAGCGCGTCTTTGTCGAGAATGCGGACCTGACCAGCCAGTCCGAGATCAAGCTTCTGGAAATCCTCGCGCAATCGGGCACGGCTTTCTCCGAGACGCTGGTCTCCTACCGTGTGGTGATCTTTGTTCTGCTGGTCTTTGCCACCGGGCTTCTGGTGACATCGCTGGTGGTGATCACGCTTCTGGTGACGCTGAACCGGCGCATGGCGATGGTGGAAAAGCAGGGGTTGCAGGTCTCGCAACTGGTGATCGACCGCGCCACGAACACGGTCGCGATAAATGACATGGAGTTCAAGCTGACACCCGCGGCTGTGGAAACACTTGCCGTGCTGGCCGAGGCGCGCATCGACGATGACGTGATGACCGGGGCTGCCATCGAAGCTGTCATATCCGGCCGCCCAGAGGTCGATTGCGACGAGGCCGCAGGGGCCACGCGCATCAAGCGGTTGCGCGACACGCTGGGCAATCAGCTTGTCTCGGAAGTGTTGGTCAAGAATATCGCGCGTCAGGGCTATATGCTGGCAATCGACAGCAAGGTGATCTCTCTGCGCTGAGCCTCCCTGCACCTGTCCCCTTGCACCTTCCCCTGTGCGATGCCAGATAATGCACAAGCGAAACGGGAGAGATGACATGCGAGACCAGCGCCAGTTCTACATCAACGGCACATGGTGCGACCCGGTGGAAGGGCAGGACCTGGAGGTGATCGACCCATCCACCGAAGACCCCTGCGCGGTGATCTCGCTGGGTGGCACGGCGGATGTCGACAAGGCCGTTGCCAGCGCCAAGGCTGCCCTGCCCGGCTGGATGCATTCCGACCCCGCCGAACGGCTGGCCTTGGTCGAACGCATCCTGACCGAATACAAGGCCCGCGCCGAGGATATGGCGCAGGCGATCTCGCTGGAGATGGGTGCGCCCATCGACATGGCGCGCAGCAGCCAAGTCACATCGGGCACATGGCATATCAACAATTTCATCACGGCGTTCGCGCATATCCGCTTTGACGAACCCTTGCGCGACGACACGCCCGAAGACCGCATCATCCGCGAGGCGGTGGGGGTCTGCGCGCTGATCACGCCGTGGAACTGGCCGATGAATCAGGTCTCGCTGAAAGTGATCCCCGCCCTTCTGGCAGGCTGCACGATGGTGCTGAAGCCGTCCGAGATTGCCCCCCTCTCAGGCATGGTCTGGGCAGAGATCTTGCATGCGGCAGGCACGCCCAAGGGCGTCTTCAATTTGGTCAATGGCGACGGGGCGGGCGTGGGCACGCAGCTTTCGGGCCACAGGGACGTGGATATGGTCAGCTTCACCGGCTCCACCCGCGCGGGCATCGCGATTTCCAAGAATGCGGCCGATACGCTCAAGCGGGTGCATCTGGAACTGGGCGGCAAGGGCGCGAACCTGATCTTTGCCGATGCCGATGAAAAGGCCGTCAAGCGCGGCGCGGTGCACTGCTTCTCCAATTCCGGGCAGTCCTGCAACGCCCCCACCCGCATGCTGGTCCAGCGCGAGATCTATGACAGCGCGATCGAGACTGCGCGCGAGGTGGCCGAAGGAACGGCGGTCGGTCCGGCCAGCGCCTCGGGGCGGCACATCGGACCGGTGGTGTCGCAGGCGCAATATGACAAGATACAGGGGTTGATCGAGGTCGGCATCAAAGAGGGCGCGCGGCTTGTGGCCGGGGGGCTGGGTCGGCCCGAAGGCGTCAATCGCGGCTTCTTCGTGCGTCCGACTGTCTTTGCCGATGTCACCAATGACATGACCATCGCGCGCGAAGAAATCTTCGGCCCGGTCCTGTCGATCATCCCGTTCGAGACCGAGGACGAGGCGGTGCGGATTGCCAATGACACGGTCTATGGCCTGACCAACTATGTGCAAAGTCAGGACGGGGCGCGGCGCAACCGGCTGGCGCGGCAGTTGCGCGCGGGCATGATCGAGATGAATGGCCGCTCGCGCAGCGCAGGGTCCCCGTTCGGCGGCATGAAACAGTCCGGCAATGGCCGCGAAGGCGGGGTCTGGGGGATCGAGGATTTCCTTGAGGTCAAGGCCGTTGCCGGCTGGGACAGCACAGCAGGATAAGTTGCGATGACATATGCCTATGACGACCAGAACATCTTTGCGAAAATCCTGCGCGGCGAGATCCCCTGCGCCAAGGTCTACGAGTCCGACCACGCACTGGCCTTCAGCGATATCGCCCCCAAGGCGCCGCATCATGTGCTGGTAATCCCGAAAGGCCCCTATGTCTGCTATGACCATTTCGCGCGGGCGGCCTCTGATGCCGAGATTCTGGATTACACCCGCGCGATCGGGGCGGTATGTTTGCAGCTTGGGGTTACGCCGGAGGATGGGGGCGATGGCTACCGTCTGATTGCCAATGCAGGCCGTGACGGGGTGCAGGAAGTGCCCCATCTGCATGTGCATATCCTGGCCGGGCGCAATATCGGTCCGATGGTGGTGATGCGGCCTTGACGGCCCATGCGCGCCTGCCGTATCAGGCGCACAGCAAGGCGAGTTGGCGGAGTGGTTACGCAGCGGATTGCAAATCCGTGTACAGGAGTTCGATTCTCCTACTCGCCTCCAGCACTTAGCCCAAACCCCACCCCTCCGTGTAAGCACATAGTAATCAGGTGGGCGAGTAACCTGCCCCTACGCGGAGTGAGACAGCAGAAGTCACCTAACGGTCCCCGGCCTGCGGTGAGTCGGCGCCATTGGGACCCGCCCTTGCGCGCGCGCGTGGGGGATTTCTGTATTAGCGATGTGTGTGGGTGCGCGCCAGTCAGGGAAAGGCGGGTGCCGGAAAGATTTGGGTGCCCCCCTACAGCGACAGCCGCGTGCAGCCGGCGCGGATGCGGCTCACCAGATCGTCGGCGACCTCTGCCTCGATCCCGGCCAAGCTGGCGACGGTGTAGAAGTCGGCGGTGCCTAACCACTGATCGCGCGGATCGCGGGCGGCATCGCGCAGGCAGGCTAGCAGCACGGTGGCCCACAGCGCACGGCAGGCGGTGGCCTCGCCCACCGGGCAGACAACATCCTCGGCGATCACTGCCATCGCTGCACCGCCTCGCCTTCCAGCCGGGCGCGCTCGCGCTGTATCTCCGACAGCAGCCGCTCGACGTGTTCCTGCGCCCCCTGTGCGGCCTCGTGGGCGGTCATGCCCTCGGCGCGCAGCTTGTGGCATCCATCGCAACGCCCTCGCGCTGTAGGGTGCCCTGCATCAGCCGGTCGAAGGCGTCCAGCATCCGGGCATGGGCGAAGCGGGCGGCGGGTGTGAGGTGGTCGTGGGTCAACTGAAGTATTCCCGCGCTGGATCGTCGCCGGGCAGATCGGGCAATGCCTGCACCTTCGCCCGTGCCGATGGGGTCAACCCGAACTCGCCTAGAAGCGACTGCACCCGCCGGGCGGCGTCGGCGCGTTGCGCAACAGCAGGGTGCGCGCGGTGCATCACGGCCCCGGCCTCGGTCACTGCGCTGTAGGTGGCGCCCTCGGCCGCGACGGTGGCGCAGGCGGCCCGCTAGTCGGCCAGTGCCTCGCACAGCAGCGCCAGGGCGAGGCGGTCGCCATCGAAAAGGATGCCCGCCTGCGCCGTCAGCGATGCCAATTCCGGCCAGAAGCGGGCGGCGCGATCCGACAGGAAGCCGGGCGCGTCAACATT
>SLQN01000231.1 GCA_007131465.1 Paracoccaceae bacterium | reverse complement strand
CGCAATCGACGCCCTGCGCCGCCAGCCAGTCCGCTGTGCCGCGCGTGGCCACGATGACAAAGCCAAGCCCGGTCAGGGTCTGCGCGGCCTCGACCATCAGCGGACCCTTGTCGTAATCCTTGATCGACAGGAAGACCTGGCCGCTTTCGGGCAAGGTGACGCCTGCGCCAAGCTGCGCCTTGTAGAAGGCGCGCGCGAAGTTCCGCGCCCAGCCCATCACCTCGCCGGTGGAACGCATTTCGGGGCCAAGCAACGTATCGACGCCCGGAAAGCGCGCGAAAGGCAGCACGGCCTCCTTGACGGAAAACCACGGCGTGTGCGGGTTGGCGAGCGTCATCGGGTCGCCCATCGGCAGCGGTTCCGACGGTGCGACATTGCCGTCAATGGGTGCACGCAGGGGGAAATTCGACAACGGCTCGCCCGCCATCAGGCGTGCAGCGATAGAGGCAATGGCGCTGTCGGTGGCCTTGGCGACAAAGGGCACGGTGCGGCTGGCGCGCGGGTTCACCTCTAACACATATATGACATCGTCCTTGATAGCGAATTGCACATTCATCAGCCCCACCACATTAAGCCCTCGCGCCAGCGCTTCGGTCTGGATATGCAATTCGGCAATGATTTCAGGGCTCAGCGAATAAGGCGGCAGCGAACAGGCACTGTCACCCGAATGCACGCCCGCTTCCTCGATATGCTGCATGATGCCTGCGACATGCACATTCCTGCCATCGCACAGCGCATCGACATCCACCTCGACCGCGCCGACAAGATAGCTGTCCAGCAGAACCGGGTTCTTGCCCGAGACGACCACCGCCTCTCGGATATAGCGCTCCAGATGGGCGTCATCCTGCACGATCTCCATCGCGCGCCCGCCCAGAACGTAAGACGGGCGGATCACCAGCGGATAGCCCACGCGCGCAGCAATCGCGAAGGCCTGATCGCGGCTCGACGCAATGCCGTTAACGGGCTGTTTCAGCCCCAGCGTGTTCAGAAGCGCCTGAAACCGCTCGCGGTCCTCGGCCAGGTCAATCGCGTCGGGCGACGTGCCCAGAATCGGGATGCCCTCGTCTTCCAGCGCGTTGGCCAGTTTCAGCGGAGTCTGCCCGCCAAACTGCACGATCACCCCATGCAACGTGCCGTTTTCCTGCTCTACCCGCAGGATCTCCAGCACATGCTCCAGCGTCAGCGGCTCGAAATACAGCCGGTCAGAGGTGTCGTAATCGGTGGACACGGTTTCAGGGTTGCAGTTGATCATGATCGTTTCATAGCCGACATCGGTCAGCGCGAAACAGGCGTGACAGCAGCAATAATCGAACTCGATCCCCTGCCCGATCCGGTTCGGCCCGCCGCCCAGAATGACGACCTTCTTACGGTCCGAGGGGCGGGCTTCACATTCCACATCGCCCATGACCGGGGACTCGTAGGTCGAATACATATACGGCGTCTGCGCCTCAAACTCGGCGGCGCAGGTGTCGATGCGCTTGAAAACCGCGTTCACGCCCAGATTGCGCCGCGCACGGCGGACCTGTCCCTCGTCCCGCCCGGTCAGGGTGGCAAGGCGGGCATCGGTGAAGCCCAGCATCTTCAGCGCCCGCAGCCCTTCGGCGGTGACAGGCAGGCCGCCCGCGCGAATCTCGGCCTCGGCATCCAGAATCTCGCGGATGCGCGCCAGAAACCACGGGTCGAAAGCCGTGGCGGCCTGAATGTCGTCATCAGACAGCCCTTCGCGCATGGCTTGCGCGATCAGGCGCAGGCGGTCCGGGGTCTGGGCGGAAATCGCCTTGATGATGGCCGCGCGGTCCGGTGCGCCGGGAATCGCGATTTCGTCAAATCCGCTAAGGCCGGTTTCCAGACTGGCCAGCGCTTTTTGCATCGATTCGTGGAAGGTCCGGCCAATCGCCATCGCCTCACCCACCGATTTCATGGCAGTGGTCAGTTCGGCCTTTGATCCGGGAAACTTTTCAAAAGCGAACCTCGGGATTTTTGTGACCACATAATCTATTGTGGGTTCAAAGGAGGCCGGTGTCACTTTCGTGATATCGTTGTCCAATTCGTCCAGCGTGTAGCCCACGGCCAGCTTTGCCGCGATCTTGGCAATCGGAAACCCTGTCGCCTTGGAGGCCAGCGCCGACGACCGGGACACGCGGGGGTTCATCTCGATCACGACCATGCGCCCGTCAGCGGGGTTGATGGCCCATTGCACGTTCGACCCGCCGGTTTCGACCCCGATCTCGCGCAGCACGGCGATCGAGCCATTGCGCATGATCTGGTATTCCTTGTCGGTCAGCGTCAGCGCCGGGGCCACAGTAATCGAATCGCCTGTATGGACGCCCATCGGGTCCACATTCTCGATGGCGCAGACGATGATGGCATTATCCGCCTTGTCGCGGACCACCTCCATCTCGAATTCCTTCCAGCCCAGCAGCGATTCATCGACCAGTATCTGCGCCACGGGCGACGCATCCAGCCCCGAGCGGCAGATGCGTTCGTAATCGTCACGGTTATAGGCGACACCGCCACCTGTGCCGCCCAGCGTGTAAGCTGGGCGAATGATGGCGGGCAGGCCGACATATTCAATAGCGTCAATGGCTGCGGCGACACCTGCGTTGATGTCGTATTTGCCGCTGGCGAGTTTCGGAGCAGAAATGATCGTGGCCTTGGGGTTTTCCAGCCCGATCCGGTCCATCGCCTCGCGAAACAGCTTGCGGTCCTCGGCCATCTCGATGGCGGCGCGGTTGGCGCCGATCAACTCCACCCCGAACCTGTCCAGCACCCCCATATCGGCCAGCGCCAGCGATGTGTTCAGCCCCGTCTGCCCGCCCATCGTCGGCAGCAGCGCATCGGGGCGTTCTGCCTCGATGATCTTGGCGACGATTTCGGGTGTGATCGGTTCGATATAGGTCGCATCGGCAAGGCCCGGGTCGGTCATGATCGTGGCCGGGTTCGAGTTGACCAGAATCACCCGATACCCTTCTTCGCGCAGCGCCTTGCAGGCCTGAGCGCCCGAATAGTCGAATTCGCAAGCCTGCCCGATCACGATCGGGCCTGCCCCGATGATCATGATGGACTGGATGTCGGTTCTCTTTGGCATGACGGACCCCTGACTGACCTGCGCGCCTGCGAAACGCTGCGCAAGCCGCGCAGGTTTTGCAAATTGCTGCGGGTTATAGACAAGGGCGGCCCCGGTGCAAGCCCCGATCCTGTGCGCACTGCTGCGTCCAGCCAGCGTAAGGGAAATCTTTACCTCTGTGTGCGCAGTCTTGGCTGACAGGTCTGTCTCTTTGGCCTATTCTTTCGAGTGGTAACCACGGCGGGCGGATGCCCATAACGCGTCTCCACTTCATTCGGTAGAAAGCAGCGATGAGCATCGCAAAGCAGAGTAATGCGAAGCCGGTTACAGGTGAAACGCGGCTGACCGAGATACAGGCGCTGGTTGTCCAGTTGATCCATCGCCTTCTCGCCGTGGGGCAGGGCGATGTTGATGACGCGATTACCGACTGCCTTGCGCAGCTTGGACGCTTTTCCAGCCGCGACCGCGCTTATGTCTTTGTCTGCGAGGGCGCATTTACCAGCAATACACATGAATGGTGCGCGCCGGGCATTGCCCCGATGATCGACCAGCTTCAGAACCTTCCGCATTCGGAATACGGCGCGTTGCTGGACCCGCTGCGCGCCAACAAGGTCATGCTTATCCCTGATATAGGGGATTTCCTGCCCGGCAGCCCGGAACATGACCTGCTTGCCGCGCAGCAGATCCGGTCGCTCTTGATGGTTCCGATGGTTGATGATTCCGGTCTGTTCGGGCTTGTGGGCTTTGACAGTGTCACGGCGCGCGGCGATTTTCTGCCGGGCGAGGTCTATCTGCTGCGGGCCTTTGCCGATGTGGTGCGCATGGTCCTGATGCGGCGCACGGCCATGTCCGGCATGCAAAGCGCGCAGGCCGAACTGACGCAGGAACGCGCCTTTCTGCAAGGGATCGTCAGCACCGAGGCCGCGTCCTTTCTGGTCTTCGATGAAAACGGCATCATTATCTATGCCAATGAGGCGTCCGAACAGATCCTCGGCATCCCAGTGGCGGACCTTCTGGGCCAGAGCTTCGATTCCCCCGACTGGCGCATTTCCGATCTGGACGGAAAGCCGTTCTCGACCGCCGACCATCCCTACCTGAAGGTGCGTGCCACAGGTGGGCTTGTGCGCAACTTCCGCATGGCGCTGCAGTGCGAGGAGGGGCTGCGCTATGCTTCGGTCAATGCGGCACCGATCCCCGCAGCCCACAAGGGGACGGGGCATGTCGTCTATGCGGTCAGCGATGTAACAGCTCTGGTCGTGGCCGAGAAGGATCGCGAAGCCGCGCTTGATGCGGCGCACCGGGCCAATCAGGCCAAGTCGAATTTCCTTGCGAACATGAGCCATGAAATCCGCACGCCGCTGAACGGTATCCTTGGCATTGCCGATATCCTTGGCGATTCGATTACCGATCCGGGCGAGAGACACATGGTTGACATCCTGCGCGAGTCCGGAACGCTTCTGATGAGTATCATCAACGACCTTCTGGACATGACCAAGATCGAGGCGGACGCGCTGGAGCTTGAAGTGATCGCCTTCGATCTGGCCGGTCTGGCGCGCCGGATCGAGGAAGTACATACGCTGCGCGCCTCGGAAAAGCAGCTCTCATTCTCGGTGTCGCTGTCCGACCCGCTGGGGCTGGACCGGCTGGGCGACCCGCACCGCCTGATGCAGATCCTGCACAACCTGATCAGCAATGCGCTGAAATTCACCGAAGCGGGCTTTGTTCGCGTCTCGCTGTGCGCACCGGATGCCGAACAGGTGGTTCTCCGGGTTGCAGACAGTGGCATCGGCATGACCAAAGGCGAGGCCGCGCATGTGCTCGAAGCCTTCGCGCAGGCCGACAGTTCGATCTCACGCCGGTT
>SLQN01000494.1 GCA_007131465.1 Paracoccaceae bacterium | reverse complement strand
TTCAGCTCGAACTGGATCTGGCCGACAGAGTCGCGCGGGGGGCCCTGGCCTGCGGTATTGGTGTTCAGCCCGCCAGACCCGGCAAAGGCAAAGACCGAGGCAATCCCCGGTTCCGCCAGTGTGATCTGCTCGACCTGCCGGACCAGCGCGTCCTTTTCGTCCAGCGACAGGTTGCCGCGCGCACGGACATAGATGATGCCGCGCTCCACCTCGGTTTCGACGAAGAATTCGACGCCGCGATTATTCTCGCCGTAATACTGGAACACGCCCGCCACGAAAGCGCCGACCGCGATGATCAGCACCAACGGCATGACCGGGTTGCCGACGAACAGTTTCGCGATATGGCCTGCCGGGCTGTAGCGGCGTTTGGACTGAATGCGGCGGGGTTTGCGTTCCGGCGCGACGGCGGCGAAGCTGGTGGAAACGCCAAGCGCTGCAAGCATCATCAGCACGGCACCGGGCAGGTAGTCGATTGCGGATTGCGCGGGCGCAGTGCCGCCTGTCAGGTAGCCCGGGTTCAGAAGCAGCATCACGCCCAGAAACAGCCCCGCGACGGAGAGAGCCGCGAAGGGCAGCCGCGCCAGCCAGGGCAAACGGCGCAGGGCCGTGGTCAGATGTCCCAGTTGGCGCGCCATGCGCCCCGTGATCCCGCCCATCACCGGCAGAAAGATCAGCGCAACGACCAGCGAGGCGGTCAGCACGAAGATCAGCGTGACCGGCAAGAGCCCCATGAATTCGCCAGCCACACCGGGCCAGAACAACATCGGCAAAAAGGCGCAAAGCGTGGTCGCGGTGGAAGCGATAACCGGCCAGAACATGCGCTGCGCGGCCTTGACATAGGCTTCCATCGGCCCGTCGCCTTCGGCCAGTCGCTTGTCGGCATATTCTGTCACCACGACCGCGCCATCGACCAGCACGCCCACCGCCAGAATCAGCCCGAACATGACGATGTTGGACACCGCCACATCCATCAGCCCCAGAAGGATGAAGCACAACAGGAACGAGGTCGGGATCGCAAGGCCCACGAGAAGCGCCGAGCGCGCGCCAAGGGCAGCCAGCACCACGATCATCACCAGCGCGATGGCGGTCATGACCGAGCCTTCAAGCTGGCCCACCATCTCGTCGGTCTGGATGGACAGGTCCAGCGTGGGGGTGACGCGGATGGCGGCCTGCAATTCCTCGGGCCAGGAGGCGCGTTCATCCTCGATCGCCGCGCGGACCTGGGCGGAGGCGTCGATGGCGTTGAACCCCTTGCGCTTGACCACCTGAATGGCAAGGTTGGTCTCGCCGTTGAAACGCGCGGTGCCGGTGCGGTCAGCAAAGGTGAAGCGGATTTCGGCCAGATCGCCCAGTGTGACCACCGAATCGCCATTCACTTTCACAGGCAGGCGATAGATGTCTTCAGGGCCGGAAAAACTGGACGGGACAGTGACCGCAAACGCGCCCGATCGGGTTTCGACCTCGCCCGCCGCGACAAGCTGGTTGTTGCCGGTGACGACGCGGATCAACTCGCCCGCCGTCACGTTGAAGGCTTCCAGCTTCAGCGGGTCGATCAGGACTTCCACCATCTCGTCACGCGCGCCTGCGATTTCGGCTTCCAGCACCGAAGCCAGCCCTTCGATGCGGCTTTGCAGATCGCGCGTGGCGCGCAGAAGCGTGCGTTCGGACACGTCACCCGCGACCGCGACAATGATGATCGGGAATTGCGAGAAGTTGATCTCCGACACCGAATAATTCTGCGCACCGTCGGGAAACTGGCCTTCTGCCCGGCCCATCGCGTCGCGGATTTCGGCCATCGTGGCGGTCTTGTCCCAACCGAATTCGAATTCCAGCACGGCAGCGGCAAAGCCGTCGGCGGAAAAGGCGCTGATGGTTTTCAGCCCGTCAAGGTCCGAGAGTTCGGCCTCCATCGGCTTGACCAGCATCGATTCGCCATCGACCGCAGAAATGCCGGGAAACGGGACCGTGATGATGACCGCCGGGATGTTGATGTCCGGCTCGCCTTCCTTGGGCAGGCCCAGATAGGCCGCTGTGCCCGCGCCCAGAACCATGACCATGATGGCCATGACCATGCGCGCATGACTGGCCGCCCAGGCGACGAGGCCGATCATTCGCCTTGCTCCGCGTCCTCGGTGGTCTCGGTCCAGGTGACATGAACCCGCGCGCCTTCGCGGGTGAATTCCTGCCCCAGCGTGATCGCGCTGACTTCATCCGGCAGTCCGGTCAGCCAGATCCCGTCAGCGGTATCGCGCAGGATGCGGGCCGGGGCGAAGCTGACCAGCCCGTCGTCATCGACCAGCCGAAGCCCCAATTCGCCCGCGTCATTGAGCGTCAGTGCCGAACCGGGCAGCAGATGCGCGTCCTGTGCCTGCGCCTGTATCAGGATATCCGCACTTTGCCCGTCGCGGATGGCGCCATCGGGATTGGGGATCGTGACATCGACGCGAAAAGTGCGGGTCTGCGGATCGGCGGAGCGCGCGATGAAGCTGACCTGCCCCATGACCTCGCGCCCCGAGGCCAGCCGCGCGCCTGCGGGTGCGCCCTGTTCCAGCAGGTCGATCTGCGCCTCGGTGGCAAAGCCCACCAGCGTGATCGGATCAAGCTGGATCAGCGTCGCGCACAGCGCGCCCGATTGCAGCAGGCTGCCCAGTTCGGCAGTATCGGTTTCCAGCATCCCGTCGAAGGGCGCGTGCATCACCAGCCGCGCCATTTCCTCGACTGCGCGGTCCACCCCGGCCTGCGCCGATTGCAGCGCGGCGCGGGCATTGGCAAGCCGCACTTCGGTAGCGAACCCGCTTTCGGACAGGCCCGATGCCGCACGGAAATTGATTTCAGCCTCGCTCAGCCGGGCGCGGGCTTCGTCCAGCGCGGCCTTGCGCACACCCGGCGCGATTTCGCAAAGCGGATCGCCTGCGCTGATGCTCGCGCCCCGGCGCAGCGGATCGGACACAACAAGACCTGTGGTTTCCGCTCGGATCTCGACCTGACGCCGGGCCTCGGTGCGGCCTCGCAGGACGACAGGGCTGATCATCGGCTGCGCGTGCGAGCGCTGCGCCATGACACGCACCAGCGGTGCCTCGGGCGCTGCTGCCTCTTCTGCCGTTTCACTGGCCAGCACGCCCGCGAAGCTCAGCAGCGCCGCGCGTTCCATGATCCCCATATACAGGGCAACGGTGACAATCAAAGCCGTTAAAAGTGGAAAGAGGCGCATTCAGGCTACTCCGGAACCCAATGGAGGAAGATCATAAAGCATCTACGCTAGACTGACCAGTTCAGATTAGTTTGCAGGTGCAGAAAATCTGACAGTGCTGAAGGGTCATGTGGCCCTCGATCTGCCATCATGCAAGGCTGCGAGTGGCTTTCACGCGGGCAGGGGCTTGGCATCCGGGTGCAGTTCGGGCAAAAGAGGCTGGAATCGGGCAGAGGTGGCGCGTGAGCAATCCGGACAGCTTCATCAACGAGGTGACAGAAGACCTGCGCCGCGACCGCATGATCGGCTATCTGCGCCGCTATGGATGGATCGCGGTGCTTGCGGTTGTCCTGATCGTCGGCGGCACGGCCTGGAACGAATGGCGCAAGGCCAGTGACCGCGCCAGCGCCGAAGCCTTCGGGGATGCGGTTCTGGCAGCACTGGAAAATGACGCCCCTGCCGACCGGGTTCGGGCGCTGGCTCAGATCGAGACCACAGGCGCACAGGCGGGACTTGTCCAGTTGCTGAGCGCAGGCGAATTACTGGAAACCGACCGCGCGGCGGCGCTGGCGGCACTTCAGGCAGCGGCGGCGGACACGGCCCTGTCTGACGCCTATCGCCAGCTTGCGGCCCTCAAGCGGGTGATCGCCGCAGGTGCGGACCTTCCCCTGTCCGAACGCGAGGAGGTTCTCGCGCGTCTGGCGCAGCCGGGCCAGCCGATGCGCCCCCTTGCGCTGGAGCAGTCGGCCCTGTTGCAACTGGAACAGGGTAATCGTGAAACAGCCATTGAAATTTTGACGGACTTGCTGTCACAATCAGGCGTGTCCGACGCGCTGCGTCGCCGGGTTACGCAACTGCTTGTCGCGCTGGGGGTTGACGTCTGATAAGGATGCAGGACGGGCTTTGGGCGGGCTGTCCGCGCAGATCCTCGCCTTCGGGGAATAGCGATAGGAGCATGTGGTGAAGTTCAAGACCAGCGCAACCCTTCTTGCCCTGAGCATGTTTGTCGCAGCCTGCGACCGCGGGTTCATCCTTGAAGGGGAAAGATTTCCCCTGCGTGCGCCGTTTTCCGAAGATGCGGGCGAAGCGCCTGAGAACCGGTCGCTGCCAATTTCGCTGCCTGCGACGGCGGTCAATTCCGACTGGACGCACCGTCTGGGCACGCCATCGACTCGCAACCTGCATCCCGCGCTTGACGGCAGCCTGCAACAGGTCTGGTCCGTGCCCATCGGGCAGGGCGACGGGCGGCGGCATCGCATCACCGCCTCTCCGGTCGCGGCGGGCGGGCTGATCTATACGCTCGACAGTCGCGCACAGGTGACGGCTGTCACCACGGGCGGCGAGGTTGCCTGGACCCGCGATCTGACCCCGGCCTTCACGCGCAGCGGCGACGGGGCCAGTGGCGGCGGGCTGGCCATCGCCGATGGCAAGCTGTTCGTGACATCGGCCTTCGGGATGCTGTATGCGCTGGATCTGGCATCGGGGGCCGAAGTCTGGTCGAAGCGCTTTGACGCCGCGCTGAGCGCGCCTCCCCTGATTGCCGGCAACAGGGTCTATGTCGTGGCGGCGGACAGCACGGGCTGGGCGCTGGATTCGGCTACGGGCCAGACCGACTGGCAGCTTTCGGGCGCGCCGACGGTTTCGTCGATGGTTGGTGGGGCCGCGCCTGCCGTTGCAGGCGACATGGTGCTGTTTCCCACCCCGGCGGGCGAGTTGATTGCCGCGCGGCGCGATACGGG
>SLQN01000493.1 GCA_007131465.1 Paracoccaceae bacterium | reverse complement strand
CTGTTACGCTCTCGCCCACCTGTAAAACGAATGGTTTTGTTTTCAGGGATGCCAGATGGACAGCCTGCTCCGAGATATCAGCTACGCCCCCAGTGCGCGCACGAAACCCGCCCGCGCCTTTATCCGCGCCATTGAAAATGCGACAGGGCGGTTGCAGCTTCTGGCCCGCGCGCGGGCGCAGTTGCAGCAGGGCCACCGACAGGACAGTTTCTGGCGCAGCATGATCAGCGCCTATCGCCTGAGGCTGGAGGTTCTGGACGGCAGCCTTGATAACATCCCCGCAGACGGGCCACTGATCGTGGTGGCGAATCATCCCTTCGGGATTCTTGACGGGCTGGTGCTGGGCTATCTGCTGGACGGCTTGCGCCAGGATTTCCGCATCCTCGCGCATTCGGCCTTCATGGCCGCGCCCGAGGTCGGGCGTCATATCCTGCCGATCGACTTCTCCGGAACCCGCGAGGCCGAGCGCGCCAATCTGCGCACCCGCGCCGAGGCGATTTCCTACCTTCAGGGCGGAGGCGCGGTCGGCATCTTTCCCGGTGGCACAGTCTCGACCGCGCTGCGCCCGTTCAAAGACCCCCGCGACCCGCAATGGCGGCTGTTTGCCGCAAAGATGATCCAGCGGTCCGGTGCAACAGTCGTGCCGATCTGGTTTGACGGGGCGAATTCGCGCCTGTTCCAGATGTCGAGCCATCTGAATTACACATTGCGCATGGCGCTTCTGATCCGGGAATTCCGCGCGCGCGTCAACCAGCCTGTCAGGCTGTCCATCGGGGCCCCGATCCCGCCGCAGCGGCTGGCGGAATTTGCGGGCCAGCCCAAAGAAATGATGGATTTCCTGCGTGCGGCAACCTATGGAATGGCGCGGTCCCCCCTTGATCCGTTGCAGACGGGATTCGAGTTCGAGGAGGCCTACAGACATTAGCACGAGGGCGGAATGGCAGTTGGCGTATTCGATTCAGGGCTGGGGGGTCTGACAGTTCTGGGTGCCCTGACCGAGAGACTGCCCGATGTGCCCTTCGTCTATCTGGGCGACAATGCGCATACGCCCTATGGTGTGCGCGATGCGGAAGATATCTTCACGCTGACCTGCGCAGGCGTCGAACGGCTCTGGGCCGAGGGCTGCGATCTGGTGATTCTGGCGTGCAACACCGCCTCTGCCGCAGCACTCAAGCGGATGCAGGAAACCTGGGTCCCGGCGGACAAGCGCGTCCTTGGCGTGTTCGTGCCACTGATCGAAGCCCTGACCGAACGCCAGTGGGGCGACAATTCCCCGCCGCGCGAAGTGGGCGTGAAGCATGTGGCGTTGTTTGCCACCCCCGCCACTGTGTCCAGCCGCGCCTTTCAGCGCGAACTTGCGTTCCGCGCCATCGGGGTCGATGTCGAAGCCCAGCCCTGCGCCGGTGTCGTCGATGCGATCGAACAGGGCGACATGCAATTGGCCGAGGCGCTGGTCCATTCCCATGTCGAATCCCTGCTGCGCCGCATGCCGCGCCCGGAAGCCGCCGTTCTGGGCTGCACGCATTACCCGCTGGTCGAACACGCCTTCCGCGAGGCGCTGGGGCCGAAGGTCGACGTCTATTCGCAGCCCGATCTGGTCGCGGCGAGCCTTGACGACTACCTCAAGCGCCGCCCCGAAATGTTGGGGCAGGGGCAGCAATCCGCCTTCCTGACCACGGGCGCGCCGGTCAATGTCTCGCGCAAGGCCACGCAATTCCTGCGACGACAGATCACCTTCCGATCTGCCTGACCGCGCCTGTGGCCCCTATGTAAACCGTATCTGCGCCACCGGCAGCGCCCGCACGCGCCGCCACGCGCATCCTGAGGAAATGATCCAAGATGACCTATTCCATCGCCATTCTCGGGGCTTCGGGCTATACAGGCGCAGAGCTTGTCCGCCTGATCTCGACCCATCCCGATCTGCGCATCACGGCGCTGACGGGCGAACGCAAGGCGGGCCAGCCCATGCGGGCGGTCTTTCCGTTTCTGCGCCATCTGGACCTGCCCGACCTGTGCCGGATCGAGGATGTGGATTTTGCCCAGATCGACCTTGCGTTCTGCGCGCTCCCGCATGCGACATCGCAAGCCGTGATCCGGGATCTGCCGCGTGATCTGAAAATCGTGGACTTGTCGGCCGATTTCCGGCTGCGCGACCCTGCCGCCTACGAGAAATGGTATGGCCAACCCCATGCCGCGCCCGAGTTGCAGCGCGAGGCCGTCTATGGGCTGACCGAGTTCTACCGCGACGATATCCGCGCGGCGCGGTTGGTGGCAGGCACGGGCTGCAATGCGGCGACGGGTCAATACATCCTGCGCCCGCTGATCGAGGCCGAAGTGATCGATCTGGACCGCATCATCCTGGACCTGAAATGCGGTGTGTCCGGCGCAGGGCGCGCGCTGAAGGAAAACCTGCTGCACGCGGAATTGTCCGAAGGCACGCAGGCCTATGCCGTGGGCGGCACGCACCGGCATCTGGGCGAGTTTGATCAGGAATTCGGTGCGCTGGCCGGACGGCCCGTGCATATCCAGTTCACGCCGCATCTGATCCCGATGAACCGGGGTATTCTGGCCTCCGCATGGCTGGACGGTGACCCGGCGCGTCTTCACGAAGTTTTGCAGGCCCGGTATTGCGCTGAATCAATGATTTGCGTGCTACCTTTTGGCACAACCCCCTCGACACATGATGTGCGCGGCTCCAATTTCGTTCATATCGGTGTTGTCGGGGATCGCGTGCCCGGACGGGCGCTGGTGGTTGCCGCGCTGGACAACCTTTGCAAAGGGTCCAGCGGGCAGGCCGTCCAGAATGCGAATCTGATGCTGGGGCTGGAAGAAACGGCGGGTCTGATGGGCGCTCCGATCTTCCCGTGAGGATGAGAACGAGATGAAAAGCCTGAAGAAAACCCGCCGGATCCAGATCATTTCCGTGGCGGCCATTGCGCTGGCGCTGTCAACGGCCCTGATCGGCTATGCTATGCGCGACGGGATCAATTTCTTCCGCTCGCCCTCGCAGGTGGTGGCCGACCCGCCATTGCCGACCGAAGTGTTCCGCATCGGCGGGCTGGTCGAGCCGGGCTCGATCATTCGCGGTCAGTCCGACACTGTGATCTTCCGCGTGACGGACGGTCCGGCCTCGGTGGAAGTGCGCTACCGCGGCATTCTGCCCGACCTGTTTACCGAGAATGAAGGCATGGTCGGAACAGGGCGCTTCATCGACGGCGTGTTTCAGGCCAGTGAAATTCTGGCGAAACATGATGAAACATACATGCCGCGCGAAGTGATGGAAGCGTTGCAGGCTCAGGGCGAATGGCGCGGGCCGGACCCGCTGGCGCTGCCTGCTGCCGAGCCGCAGGGCTGACAGGCCCGCGCAAGGCCCTACTCACTGGGTCTTACCGCCCCTCGAAACTGGCGGGCCGCTTTTCGAGGAAGGCCAGAACCCCCTCCTGAAAATCGCGGGTCTTGCCTGCTTCGGCCTGAAGCTGTGCTTCAAGCGCAAGCTGCGCATCCAGCGTGTTCGACAGGCTCTTGCGGACGGCCTTGCGGATGTTGCGGTAGGCAATCGTCGGCCCCTTGGCAAGGCTTGCCGCGCGTGCGCGCCATGCCGCTTCAAAAGCCTCATCCGCGACTGCTTCCCAGATCATGCCCCAGTCGGCGGCCTGCTGGGCGTCTATTCTCTCGGCGAACAGCATGCTGCCCATTGTGCGCGCGAATCCGATCTGACGCGGCAGAAAGTAGGTACCCCCGGTATCGGGCATCAGCCCGATCCGGGTAAGGGCCTGAATGAAGCTGGCGGATTGCGCGGCGATCACCACATCCGCCGCCAGCGCCAGATTCGCGCCTGCGCCCGCGGCAGACCCGTTGACAGCCGCGATCACCGGTACCGGCGCGTCATAGATAGCGCGCAGCATAGGCTCGTATTCCTCGCGCAGGGTGCGCTCCAGATCGATCTGCGCGGCATTGCCGCCATCGCCCAGATCCTGCCCCGAACAGAACGCACGGCCCGCACCGGTCAACACCAGCACGCGCACGGACATGCCCAGCGTTTTCAGTGCATGGGTCAGTTCCGCGCGCATCTGCTTGTTCAGTGCATTCATAACCTCGGGGCGGTTCAGGACAATCACCCCGATACCATCCTCGCTGCTCACGCGCAGCGTATCATATTCCATCAAACCTCCACCATATCACTATCATAGCTGCCCGGCGGACAAGGAAAAAGGACACCTGTCAGTCCTTGCCCAGAAGTTCCGCAAGCCGCTTCTGGTCCGAAGCGCTCAGCGCATCGCCATGCGGTTCGGGGGCAGATCCGCGACGGCGCAGATACAGGCCCGCTGATAACAACGCGATGACGAACAGCACAGGGGCGGCGACCCACAGAATGATGTTCACCCCTTCCGTGGTCGGTCGCAAAAGCACATATTCACCATAGCGCTCGACGATAAAGGCAATCACATCGCTGTCGCTGTCGCCTTCCACCAGCCTCTCGCGCACCAGAAGGCGCATGTCGCGGGCCAGATCGGCATTGGATTCGTCGATGGATTCGTTGCGGCAGACAAGGCAGCGCAACCCCGCCGAAAGATCGCGCGCGCGCGATTCGAGCACCGGGTCGTCCAGTATCTCGTCGGGTTGCACAGCCAGCGATGGACCCGACACGACCATGCTGGCCGCCAGAAGGATGACGAACAGCCCCCTCATTCTGCCGGGACCGTGGCTTGTGGCTGGCGTTCAGCCCCCGCAGCAATCCGGTAGCGCCGGTCACTCAGGCTGAAGATGCCGCCCAGCGCCATCAGGAAACACCCGAACCACAGCCAGTTCGCAAAGGGTTTGACATAGGTGCGCACGGCCCAGCCGCCATTATCCTGCGGGTCCCCCAGCGTGATATAAAGATCGCGGTGGATCCGGTAGTCGATGGCGGCTTCCGTGGTCGGCATGCCCGCG
>SLQN01000158.1 GCA_007131465.1 Paracoccaceae bacterium | reverse complement strand
TTCCGACCGTCTTTCTGGAGAATCCCGTCTGGTCGCTTTCGCTCGGGCGGGCACAAGGCGTCCATCAGGTGCTCGAAGCAGGGAGGCTGGAACCTGCGCGCTTTTTGCGCGTGACAGGCAAGGCTGACCGCGACCCGGCCGTCGCCAACCCGACCGCACCGCGCAACAACCGCATCGAACTGGTGCTGCTGCGCCAGCACCCGATGCCCTGACACAAGCGATTCGGGTCCAGAAGTGACCACCGCTGCGCGCGCAACGGATTGCGCGGGAAGCGGCAGATCAGGGCGCGCGCGCAGCTTAGGACAATCTTAAGCCACGTTCGCTAGGCTATGAGGGAGAATCAACTTACAGGCGGAGTATCCATGAGCATTTCATCGTCAATGAACGCAGGCGTGGCCGGGTTGCGGGCCAATGCCACCCGACTGGCCACCATTTCCGACAATATCGCCAATTCATCGACCTATGGGTATCGCCGCGCGCAGACGGCGTTTCACTCCATGGTCGTGGGTTCCGGCATCGCGGGTCAGGGCAGCTATGCAGCGGGCGGGGTGCGGACCAGTACGATCCGCCTTGTCGATCAGGGAGGATCGCTGATCGGGACGCAGAATTCGACAGATATCGCGCTTTCGGGACGCGGTTTCCTGCCTGTGACAACCGAACTGGGTGCGCGCCTGCAAGATGGCACGGCACCGCTGTTGCTTGCCACGACGGGGTCCTTCCGGCAGGATGCCACGGGCTATCTGCGCGATAGCGCGGGCAACACGCTCATGGGCGTGCCCGCCAACAAGGACGGGACCATCACTGCCTTCCCGCGCGACAGCACCGCCGCGTTGCGACCCATCCGTATCGAACCGAACCAGCAAGCATTTGCCGAAACCACGCGCATCGATTTCGGGGTCAACCTGCCCGCATCCGGTACTGTGGCCGGTGCCCCGGCGGATCCGCTGCGCATGTCGGTCGAATTTTTCAATTCACTGGGATTACCCGAAACGATTGATGTCAGCCTGACCCCGACCGTTCCCGCCGCCACAGTACCACCCGCCGCGCCTGCATCGCCATCGAATGAATGGACAATGCAACTGACCCATATTGAAACCGGCGATGTTCTCGGTGCATATACGCTTGCCTTCGATAATACACCGGGACAAGGCGGCACGCTCAGCGCCATCACCCCGCTGGACCCGGCCGACCCGCCCTATGACGCGGACAGCGGCACTCTCGCCCTCACTGTGGGCCCTGGCGTGCAACCGATCGATTTCTTCATCGGGCGGTTCGGCGAGAATGGCGGGGTCGCCCAGAAAGGTACCTCCTTCTCGCCCGCAGGCATCGCGCAGAACGGATCGGGAGCCGGCAATCTGATCGGGCTGATGATCGATGCAAATGGCAATCTCGATGCCGTCTACGATCAGGGCTTTCGCCGCACGCTTTATCGCATCCCGATCCTTGATGTCCCCAATCCGAACGGGCTGACATCCAAGGATTCCCAGACTTATCAAGTGTCGCGCGACAGTGGGCCCTACTTCCTGTGGGATGCGGGCGATGGTCCGGTTGGCGAATTCGTGGGCTTCTCCCTCCAGGAATCCGCGACCGATGTAGCAGCGGAACTGACCGGCCTGATCCAGACCCAACGCGCCTATTCCTCGAACGCCAAGGTCATCCAGACCGTGGACGAGATGTTCCAGGAAACCACAAATATCAAACGTTGATCCCTGTCAGTAAGGCTCTGTCATGTCCCTGTCACTCGCGCTTTCCTCTGCCCTGAGCGGCATATCCCTGTCGGCCCGCGGCACGCAGCTCGTAGCCGGCAATATTGCCAATGCCCAGACCGAAGGCTATGGCGTGCGCAGCCTGACACAGGCCTCGCAAGTGCTTGGCGGCCAGGGAAATGGTGTGGTGGCGACCGGCATCCGTCGCGAGATCGACCGCGCCCTGCTGGCCGATCTGCGGGCCGCGCAGGCACAGAAGACCGGCGATGACACCCGCGCGCAATTCTGGGCACGCGTGGAAACCGCCTTCGGCGTGCCCGGCGAGACGGGCAGCGTCGGCAATCTCGTGACACTGCTCGATACCCGGCTGCAACGCG
Source organism: Paracoccaceae bacterium (assembly GCA_007131465.1). Taxonomy (GTDB): domain Bacteria; phylum Pseudomonadota; class Alphaproteobacteria; order Rhodobacterales; family Rhodobacteraceae; genus Roseinatronobacter. Next base: position 2,857 of record SLQN01000158.1, on the reverse strand, counting down.
CGGTGGCCGAGCCTTCATCACAGAACCTGCTCTTGCAGGTCACCCAGACCGCGCAGGACATCACCCGAAAACTCAACGCATTGCATGAGACGGTCCAGACCCAGCGCGACACGGCCGACGCTGCTATCGCCCGCGACGTGACAGCCGTGAACGCGGCGCTCGACCGGATCGCCACTCTCAATGACCAGATCCAGCGCCAGACCCTGATGGGCGGAGCCCCCGAAAGCCTGATGGATGCGCGCCAGCGGCTTGTGGACGAGGTTTCCGAGATTATCTCGATTCAGGAAATTCCCCGCGCAGATGGCCGGATCATGCTCATGGGCCGGGATGGAACCGTCCTGGTCGACCGCAAGGCGGTGGAGTTCGGTTTCAACCGCAGTCTCATGCCCGAAGCGGCGGACAGCATCGCAGGCGGGGGAGTGTCGAACCTTTCCATCGACGGGCGCGCGGCGCTGGCGGGCAATGCCATGTTCGGCAGCGGGCGCATCGGGGCCAATCTGGACATCCGCGATGCTGCGGCGCCTGCTGTGCAGAACCAGATCGACGCACTCGCGCATGATCTGGTCGCCCGCTTCATGCAGCCCGCAGTCGATGATACACTGACCCCCGACGACTTCGGCCTGTTCACACTCAACGGGGTCACAGGTTTGCCTGCCGACACACTCGGACTGGCAGGGCGGCTTGGCCTGAACCCGCGCATCGACCCCGGAGCGGGCGGCGAGGTCTGGCGGCTGCGCAGCGGGATCGGGCTGGCGGTAGAACCCGGCCAGATGGCCCATGACAACGCGCTTCTGGTCAGGTTGCGCGCGGCATTGGTCGCACCTGCACCCCTTTCGGGCGCCGGCGGGAACGCCCGATCCGTGCCGGGACATGCGGCTGACGCGCTGTCCTATCTCGCAGGTCAACGTCTGGCCCTCGACCAGAAGACCACCGCGAATTCCGCGCAGACCGCAGCGCTGCGCGAAGCCTTCGCAGCGGGCGGTGTCGATACCGATGCCGAACTCAGCAAGTTGCTGGTCCTGGAACAGGCCTATGCCGCGAATGCACGGGTGCTGGCCACCGTCGATGCGATGTGGCGCTCTATCCTGGAGATTCGATAAATGATTTCGACAACAGTCGGCGACATGGCCCAGCATCTGATGCTGCGGCGGGTGGGCACGGGCCTCAAGCGGGCGGTCACCGACCTTTCGCAGGAATTGACAAATGGGCTGGTCTCGGATCAGGCCCGCAGGGTCAGCGGTGAATTCTCGGTCCTGGCCGATATCACCCACCGCCTGGCCCTGGCCGAAACCCATCGCGATCTTGCGCGGACGGCGGGGACGCGGCTTGCGGTTCAGCAGACTGTCATTGAAGGCCTGCAAGCCCATGCGCAGGCAGGGCTGGCCGAGCTTGCGCTGGCAGAGCAGTCGCCCATGGCCGCGCAAGTCGCGCGCGGCTTCAGCCAGATGGAAACGCGGTTCGGGGATGCGGTCACGCAGCTCAACACGGTTTTCGGTGGAGTCGGATTGTTTTCCGGGGCATCATCCAACGGGGCCGCCCTGGCCGGGGCCAGTGACATTCTCGATCAGCTTATGGCGGATCTCGGCGCAAACCTTGCCCCGAACCCGACAGCCTTGGAGACAAGCCAGTTCATTGAGGGATGGTTCGCACCGGGCGGGGCGTTCGACACGGTCGGATATCTGGGCGACACGGCGGTCTCCTCCCGGCTGAGCCTCGGCAACGGGCTTGATGTCGGGTTCGAGATCACTGCCGAAAACATGGAAATACGCGCGACTCTCGCAGCGCTTGCAAAAGGCGCGGCGCTGGCACGGGGCGCCCTCGCCGGAAACGAGCGTCAGCAGGCAGCGATGGTACGGGAACTCATCGCGGACCTGGCCACGGCTGATGTCGGTCTGGTCGACATCGGCGCGCGTATCGGTCAAGAGGAATGGCGCGCCGCAGAAGCCGTGACACGGGCCGAGGCCGAACTTTACGCCATGAAGATTGCGCGCTCTGAAATGCTGAACGCCGACTCGTATGACACCGCGACACAGTTGGAACTTGCGCGCACGCAACTGGACCTGATCTACGCAATGACTGCCAGGCTTTCGCGCCTGTCCCTGCTGGAATACCTCAGATGAAAACAGCCATTCTGGGGGCCATTTCGACTTTTCTGATGCTGTGTTTCAGCCTGACGGCGGATGCCTCGGTCAGGCTCAAGGATCTGGTCGAGGTTGACGGGATACGCGGCAATGACCTCCTGGGCTACGGGCTGGTGGTCGGGTTGGACGGGACCGGTGACGGGATGCGGAACTCTCCCTTCACCGAAGACATCCTCTCCAACATCCTTGAACGGCTGGGCGTGAATGTCACGGGCGAGCAGTTTCGCCCGCGCAATGTAGCCGCTGTCATCGTGACTGCCACGCTCCCCCCCTTCGCGCGCGCGGGCAGCCGCATGGATGTCACGGTCTCGGCCATAGGGGATGCGCGCAGCCTTCTGGGGGGCACGCTGGTGATGACGCCGCTGAACGGCGCGGACGGGACAATCTATGCTGTCGCGCAAGGCGCGATCATCGCGGGTGGGGCTGCAGTCGAGGGGCAGGCCGCGCGCGAAGTGCGCGGAGTCCCAACCGCGGGCTCGATCCCGTCAGGCGCTCGGATCGAGCGGGAAGTGGATTTCGATCTCTCCAGCCTCAGCGATGTCCGTCTTGCGCTTCGTGTGCCCGATCTGACGACTGCGCTGCGCATCGAACAACGCATAAACCGCGAATTCCAGGCCCATATCGCGACCATGACCGATGCAGGCACTGTCGTGTTGGCGGCAGCGAGATCCGGGATGCCCTCCGTCGCCCATATGCTGGCCCGGATCGAGAATATC
>SLQN01000371.1 GCA_007131465.1 Paracoccaceae bacterium | reverse complement strand
CCATCTGCGCGCTCATCCCGTCCAGTGCCGCGCGCGAGGCCAGATCGCAGTAAAGCGCGATGGCGCGGGCCTCGTCGTCATTGCCGGGGATGATGTAGTCCACGCCTTCTGGCGGGCAGTTGGTATCGACCACGGCCACAACCGGGATGCCAAGCTTCTTGGCTTCCAGAATGGCGAGGTCTTCCTTGTTCACGTCAATCACGAACAACAGGCTGGGAAGGCCGCCCATGTCGCGGATACCGCCAAGCGAGGCTTGCAGCTTGGCCTGCTCGCGCTCCATGCCCAGGCGTTCCTTCTTGGTCAGGCCTTCGGCGCCGCCCTCAAGCTGTTCGTCAATCGCCTTCAGGCGCTGGATCGACTGGGACACGGTTTTCCAGTTGGTCAGCGTGCCGCCCAGCCAGCGGTGGTTCATGTAATACTGGGCCGAGCGTTCTGCCGCCTCGGCGATCGACTTGGCCGCCTGGCGCTTGGTCCCGACAAACAGGATCGTGCCGCCCTTGGCCACGGTTTCGCGGATGACGTTAAGTGCGGCGTCGAGCATCGGCAGGGTCTGCGTCAGATCGAGGATGTGGATGCCGTTGCGCTCGCCGTAGATATACGGGGCCATGCGCGGGTTCCAGCGCTGTGTCTGGTGACCAAAGTGAACGCCAGCTTCCAAAAGCTGACGCAACGAGAAATCGGGAAGCGCCATAACGAGTTCCTTTCCGGTTTGCGCCTGAGCAGAGGGTTTCAAGGCGTGCTGCCTCAACCGGTGGACTTGCGGGGGCTGTCTGTCCCGCAGGCCCGACCTCTGCCTGTGAAGTGGCGCTGCCTTAGCGTCCGGCCCCCGCAGATGCAAGGGCAATCAGCATTCGGCGCGCATGCGCTGTTTCAAGGCACGGTTTCGCGCGGGTCAGTCGTGCAGGGCAGACATGCTCAGAATCTGGGGGCGGCTTGCCCGCGGCGCACCCAGACCATTCTGACGTCGGGCATCTTCTCTTCGTTGCGCTGTCCGTCGGTGAACGCGCAGTCGCGAAAACCGCGCTGGGAATAGAAGCGACGTGCCCGTGTATTCCCTTCGAACACCCAGAGTTGAAGCGCACTCAGATCCGAGCGTGCAGTCTCCAGCAACCTTGCACCAACGCCCTTGCCCCAATGTGGCGGCGCGACATAGAGGTGCGTGAGCCATCCTCCCTTCACGGAAATGAAGCCTCGGGCCTGCCCCTCATCGCGGGCGATGAGGACCTTTTCCGACGTCACGACCCTGTTCCGGACATACCACAGCACGCTTTCCGGGGAGTGAAGCACCGGAAGCCACGGCATCGCAGCGTGGCGCGCAGCCAGATGGATGCACGCAAGGGCTTGTGCATCGGCGGGCGATGCCGCATCAATGATCATCCTGTCATCCATGCCACCGGTACCGGGCGTCTGAAGTCAGGCAACGTGGCCTAGCGGGTGCCCGGAAACGCGGCTTCCAGCGCAAGCTCCACCATCTCGCCGAAACTGCGTTCGCGCTCGGACGCGGGCAGGGCTTCATGCGTCAGCAGATGGTCCGAGATTGTCAGCACGGCCAGCGCACGCACCTGATGGCGGGCGGCCACGGCATAAAGCTCTGCTGCTTCCATCTCGACGCACAAGACGCCGTGGCGCTGCATGATCTCGTTCAGATCGGGGCGTTCGTCATAGAACACGTCCGAGGAATAGATATTGCCCACATGCACGCGCGCGCCGCGCGCCTGCGCCGCACCATAGGCCGCGTGCAGCAGGCCGAAATCCGCGCATGGGGCGAAATTGAGGTCGCGGAAGATCCCGCGCGACGGCGTAGACAGCGTGGTGCAGGCCTGTGCCAGCACAATGTCGCGAATCCCGACCTGCGGCTGCATCGCCCCGGCGGACCCGATGCGGATCAGCGTCTTTGCCCCATAATCGCGGATCAGTTCATTGGCATAGATCGACAGCGACGGCATCCCCATGCCCGAACCGTGGATGCTGACGCGCTGCCCGCGCCATGTGCCGGTATAGCCCAGCATGCCGCGCACCTGATTGACGCAGACGGCGTCCTGCAAGAACTGCTCTGCCGCCCAGCGCGCGCGCAACGGGTCGCCCGGCATCAGCACCGTGTCTGCAATCTGGCCCGGTTCCGCCCCGATATGGACTGTCATCTCTGCCCCCTGCCCTGTTCTCGCCGCCAGATTGCCCCCTTCCCCCGCAAGGCGCAAGCGCCTATAGGTCGGGGCGCAATATGGGCCGCAGGATCGGGGACAGCAGATGCGCAAGGCGACGATAACCCGCAAGACCGCCGAGACCGAGATTTCCGTGACACTCGATCTGGATGGCACGGGCCGTTATGACTGCCAGACAGGGGTCGGGTTTTTTGACCATATGCTGGACCAGTTGGCGCGTCATTCGCTGATCGACATCGAGATTCGTGCCAAGGGCGATCTGCATATCGATGACCACCATACGGTCGAAGATTGCGGCATAGCCCTGGGTCAGGCGCTGGTTCAGGCACTGGGCGACAAACGCGGGATCCGGCGCTATGGGGAATGCAGTCTGCCGATGGATGACGCGCAGGTGGCCTGCGCGCTCGATCTCTCGGGGCGGCCCTATCTGGTCTGGAACGTGGATTTCCCCAGCCCGAAGATCGGCACATTCGACACGGAACTGGTGCGCGAGTTCTTTCAGGCGCTGGCCAGCCACGGTGGCATAACCCTGCATCTGGACCAGCGTCACGGGATCAACGCGCATCATATCGCGGAAGCCGCTTTCAAGGCGGTCGCGCGCGCATTGCGCGCCGCAGTGGAGCCGGACCCGCGCAAAAGCGATGCGATCCCGTCTACCAAGGGGGCGCTGTAGACCCGCATGCTGACAGTTCTGGTCGATTATGACAGCGGCAATCTGCATTCCGCCGAAAAGGCCTTTCAGCGCATGGCGGCTGAAGTGGGCGGCGGCACGGTGCTCGTGAGTGCACGGGCCGAGGATGTGGCGCGTGCCGACCGGATCGTGCTGCCCGGCGACGGGGCATTTCCGGCTTGTCGTCGCGCACTCGGGGCCGTGGATGGCATGGTCGAGGCGCTGGAAGATGCGGTCACGCGCCGCGCCGTGCCCTTCATGGGCATCTGCGTGGGCATGCAGATGCTGGCCAGTGTCGGGCGCGAATACGAGGATATCGCCGGGCTGGACTGGATCGGCGGCGAGATCACGCGCATCGCACCCGCAGACCCGGGCCTGAAAGTGCCGCATATGGGCTGGAATGATCTGGTGATCGACCGCGCCCCTCCGGCGCTTGATGGTATTGCCAGCGGCGATCACGCGTATTTCGTGCATTCCTACCAGTTCCATGTCGCCAACCCGGCGCATCTGCTGGCCCATGTGGACTATGCAGGCCCGGTCACCGCGATCGTGGCGCGGAACACGATCATCGGCACGCAGTTTCACCCCGAGAAGTCGCAGGCAACCGGCCTGCGGATGATCCGAAATTTCCTGACCTGGGCGCCGTGACGCGCTGCGCCATGCGCGGCAAGCCGCCCTTCGCCCCAGAACAACCGGACCAAGATGAAAGAGCGATGATGGACAAAGGCCCAGACACGGATGCAGGCGGGCAGGCGCGCATCGCCAAGGTGCTGGCCCGCGCCGGAATCGCGTCGCGCCGCGCGGCAGAGGCGATGATTCTGGACGGGCGGGTCACTGTCAATGGCAAGGTCATCGACAGCCCCGCACTGAATGTGGGACCGCGCGCGCGCATCACGGTGGACGGCAAGCCCTTGCCCGCGCCCGAACCCATGCGGTTGTGGCTCTATCACAAGCCGCTGGGGCTGGTGACGACCACAAATGACGAGGAAGGCCGCCCCACAGTGTTCGACGCGCTGCCTGAAGAGTTGCCGCGCGTCATGTCCATTGGCCGTCTTGACCTGAATTCCGAAGGGTTGCTGCTGCTGACCAATGACGGCGATCTCAAGCGCAAGCTGGAACTGCCCAGCACGGGCTGGATGCGCAAATACCGGGTGCGGGTGAACGGCACGCCCAGCGATGCCATCCTTGCCCCCTTGCGCGCGGGCATGACCATCGACGGCGAGCGGTTTCAACCCATGGACGTCGCCATCGACCGCCAGCAGGGTGCGAATGCCTGGCTGACCATCGGCATCCGCGAAGGCCGCAACCGCGAGGTCCGGCGCGCGCTAAGCGAGGTGGGGCTGAGTGTAAACCGGCTGATCCGGGTCAGCTATGGCCCGTTCCAGCTTGGGACGCTGGCGAAAGGCGCGGTGGAGGAGGTCCGGGCGCGTGTGTTGCGCGAACAGCTTGGCCCGCAGCCTGCCCCGGCAGGCGGTGAAAAACCGGCCGCGAAAGGGCCGCGACGCGCCCGCCCCCCGGCGACAGGCCGGGCCGGATCGGCAAAACCGCAGGCCGGTCGTCCGCGTGGCACACAGGATACACGCGACAGGCCCGGACGGGGCTGATCCCGCGCGCCGGGCGGCTTGCAATGAATGCGATGACGCCGCGCCATGCGGATGTGTCGGGTACTATCATTACCTGCCATCCTAGCCTATAGTTTGCACCCGAGAATGTTAGGAGTATGTGCATGTCCGCGACCGGGTTGCAAAAAACGTCATTCGCGCTGCTGGTGGCACTTGTGCTGTATGTTGCACTGATCGGGGGGTGAGGAATGAGCCAGCGTTTTGGCGGGCGCTACAGCCCTGATGCAGCGCGCAGCGCCCCCACGGCCCCGCCGCGCCCGCATCCCGTCGGCGCGCGGGTAAACCTTTTGTTCGTGCTGCCCTTCGCCTTTGCCGTGAAAGCGTTTTTTCAGGACCCGACCGGACTGACGCTGAACCTCGGGGCCTTTGGCGCGCTGATGCTGGCGGCCTGGCTGACACGCGAGGGGGTGCTGGCGCAGGCCGCCTATGACGCGCGCAAGGTGGCGCGCCGTCCTGCGATCCCGCGCAAGATGTTTGCCTCGGCCCTGACCGGTCTGGGGCTGGGACTGG
>SLQN01000439.1 GCA_007131465.1 Paracoccaceae bacterium | reverse complement strand
GACAGCCTGACGACCATAGGCGAATCGCTCAAGAAGCTTGAACCCGAAGACCTGCTGAAATTCGGCCTGATCCCGGAATTCGTGGGGCGTCTGCCGGTTGTGGCAACGCTGATGGATCTGGATGAGGACGCGCTGGTCACTATCCTGACCGAACCCAAGAACGCGCTGGTCAAGCAGTATCAGAAGCTGTTTGATATCGAAGGCGCTGATCTGACCTTCACGGAGGAGGCGCTGCGCGCCATCGCCAAGCGCGCCATTGCGCGCAAGACAGGCGCACGCGGCCTGCGCTCGATCATGGAAGACATCCTTCTGGACACGATGTTCGACCTGCCAGGGCTGGAGAATGTCAGCGAAGTCGTCGTGAATGAAGAAGCCGTCTTCGCCGATTCCAAACCGCTGCTGATCTATGCCGAGGCCAAAAAGGGCACTGCCAGCGCCTGACCGGGGGTGTCGCTGCTGGCACGCCGGATGAAGCCCCAGTGATCAGCGGCGACGGGGCGTTCCACTTGGCGGCGCAAGTCTGTCAAAGGCGGACGCCCCTGACGGATTGACGGCAAATCTTGTCCTGCCGGTGCGTCATGAACAGCCCGGTCCGATGGTTCCTGTCATGTGTAGTCTGGCGCGCCGGAGAACTGACGCCATCTTTCAACGGGCGGCCGCACATCCTGCGAGGCAAGGCCAGGCCCCACCGGCCCCATGTGCTGCGTGGTCATTCGACTGTTTTCCTCGCCCAAGCTCCCCACCGCGAGGGCCAACATTCCAGACAGAATATTGCAGGTTGCTGACAATCAGGTCCGTCGGCGCCGAGTTTCCGCTCCGGACGAACATGACGCGCAGCAGGCCATGGCCGAAAAAGCCAGCCCGGCGTCACGACCACCTGATGGCACGCGCTGCCCGCACTCTCTTGATTCGCGAGAGAGTGCCCGAGCGCGGCAAGCCTCCCTCAGCTCCGCGTGCGCCGCCCGCCGCGCCGACCGCCGGTGCGTGCCCCTGCATCCATCGCGGCGCGAGATGCTTCGGCGAAACTGGCCCCGTCCTTCATCGCGTCCAGCACCTTGGATAGTCCGATCCAGGCCCCGCCATTCGGGTCATGGTTCATCAGCATGTTGGCGGCGCGCACGGCTTCCATCTCGACCGCGCGCACCGGGTTCATGATGGCGCTCGTCATGCCAGCCCCAATGGCCATCGGCAGGAACGCCGCGTTCACCCCATGGCGGTTGGGCAGGCCGAAACTGATGTTCGAGGCTCCGCAGGTCGTGTTCACGCCCAGTTCATCGCGCAGGCGGCGGACAAGGGCGAAGACCTGATTTCCCGCTGTCGCCATCGCCCCGATCGGCATGACCAGCGGATCGACCACGATATCATGCGCCGGAATGCCGAAATCGGCCGCGCGCTCGACGATCTTCTTGGCCACGGCAAAGCGCACATCCGGGTCTTCGGAAATGCCGGTGTCGTCGTTCGAGATTGCCACGACCGGCACATTGTATTTCTTCACCAGCGGCAGGATCGCCTCCAGACGCTCTTCCTCGCCGGTGACGGAATTCAGGAGCGGACGGCCCGAGGTCGACTCCAGCCCTGCCTTCAGCGCATCAGGGACCGAACTATCAATGCACAGCGGTACATCGACCAGCGCCTGCACCCGCGCGCAAAGATCGCGCATCAGCGGGGGTTCGACAAAATTATTGTCGGCATAGCGCGGGTCTTCGGCCATGCGGTTGGAAAACACAGCGCCTGAATTGATGTCCAGCACCATTGCCCCGCAGGCCACCTGTTCCAGCGCATCCCGCTCGACAGTCGAGAAATCCCCCGCTTCCAGTTCGGCGGCAAGCTTCTTGCGGCCAGTCGGGTTGATACGCTCACCAATTACGCAAAACGGCTCGTCAAAGCCGATGATGACCGTCTTGGTGGCTGATTCGATGACAGTGCGGGTCATGCTCTCTCCTGGGGGTTCAGGCCATCACTGCTGGCTGCGCGCGCGCGCCACCATGGGCGATGGTCCATTCGGCAGTGGCCTTGATGCCGCCCAGCGGGAAGAAATGCAACCGCTCTACCGCGAAATCGGGATGCGCTGCCTTGTGCGCGGCCAGATCGCTCACAAGCTCGGTCGGAGTGAACGGCAAAAGCAGTTTCGTGACATCCTTTGCGCGCTTTTGCAGGACTCTCAGGGAGGGGCCGACGCCGCAGGCAATGGCGAATTTGATCAGTGTCTGCAATTTTGCTGGCCCCGCGATGCCCAGATGCACTGGCAAGGTGATGCCCTGCGCGCGCAAGCCATCGGCCCATCTGATGATCGGCTTGGCCTCGAAAGCGAATTGCGTGACGATCGCCATGTCGATCCCATTTGCCGCTGCGAAGGCCTGTTTGCGGCGCAGGGCGTCAAGGATGATGTCGTGGCCGCCATCGGCTGCGATATCGCGGTTGCCTTCGGGATGGCCCGCCACATGCAGCCGTTGAAACCCATCGAACAGCCCGCTTTCCAGCAGTTGCAGGGAATTGTCGAAAGCGCCCTTTGGCGTGGCAACGCCTCCGCCCAGCATCAGCGCCTCGCGCACACCGGCCTCGCCCTGATAGCGCGCGACCCAGTCTGCAAGCTCCGCCCGGTCCGCGATGCTGCGCGCGGGGAAATGCGGCATCGGTTCCATCCCGTCTGCGCGCAGCCGAGCCGCAGTCGCCACCATATCGGCAATCGGCGTGCCGTCGATATGGGCGATATAGACACGCGTTCCTGAAGGCAGCAGGGCACGGAAATCACCGATCTTCTCGGCGGTCCGGGGCATCACCTCGATGGTGTAGCCCTGCATCAGGGCCGCGACGCGGGCATCTTGCGGCGCGTGGGCCGGGATGGGGCGACGGAAATTCAATAGCGCCATGATGCTCTCCAGCAGACGTGTCACGTCCGAATGCCCCTACGCCCAGCCGTCCCGTGCGATCAGGGCTTTCAGCCTCTCCGCGTCATACTCTGCTTCCAGCCGCGCTGCGGTAGCTTTCGCGACATCTTCGTCACTGCCTGCGACTTCAACCGCGGCGGCCTTGCGCCATTCCGCGAGATAGGCGTCGGCATCGCGTGCGCCCACCTTCATCGCGCAGCGGTCGATGGCCTGCTCGAAGCGTTCGGAAAGCTGTATCTTCTGCGCCTTGCGCCCCTTGCCGACAATCACCTGCGCCGGAATATCGCGCCAGTAAACAACCACAAGCTGCGCCATCGCTGGTCCCTTCTTCGCCTTGCCCGGATCGGGTCCGAACGACCCACCTGAAGATCGGTGTAATCCAGATTGCCCGGCCATGGCGAGGGTGCTCGCGCATCTTTTTCTTCAACTTCATTATGTGCCACGGCGCGCTATCTGGACGATGCGCGCAAGCAAACGCTTGCGTCTGGCGCTGTGGTTGACTACGATCATCCCAACTCGATTTGGAGGGCGACCAATGACGCCCGAGCGTCCCGCAGGCGCGGACGCTTCCCTGACAGATTTTGGCGCGCAAGCTGTAACTGCGCACCCGAAACCGGCAAAGGCCCCGCGCCACCCTGGATCTGACGCATCGCAACTCTATGCGGCGCTGGATCTGGGTACAAATAGTTGTCGCATGCTGATTGCGCGCCCTGTTGGCGGGCATTTTGAAGTGGTCGACAGCTTTTCAAAGGCCGTAGAACTGGGGACGGGGTTGAAGACCTCGGGCCTTCTGTCGCACAGGCCGATGCAACGCACCTTGCAGGCCCTGCGCATCTGCCGGTCCAAGCTGGAACATCACGGCGTCCGCAAGATGCGGCTGGTGGCGACCGAGGCCTGCCGCCGCGCCCGCAACAGCCGCGATTTCATTCGCCGTGCACATCGCGAAACTGGGCTGCAACTGGATATCATCACCGCCGAGGAAGAGGCACGGCTGGCTGTGGTGTCGTGCGCGTCGCTTGTAGCGCCCGAGACCGAGCAACTTCTCGTGATCGATATTGGCGGCGGTTCAACCGAACTGGTCTGGATCGATCTGGCCAATGTTGCGCCCGAGAAGCGGCGCAATGCGATCATGTCCATGCACCGGGGCAAGTTCATGCGCGCCCCCGCTGCCGGCCACCCGCATGTGGTGGACTGGATCAGCGTGCCGCTGGGGGTGGCGACCCTGAAGGATTACTTCCGCGAGGTCGATGACGATGCCGCGCGCTTTGCGCTGATGAGCTGGTATTTCGAGGAACAGCTTGAAGCCTTCGCGCCCTACAAGGATGCCACGCCACACCGCGCGTTTCAGGTCATCGGCACCTCTGGCACGATCACCACGGTTGCCGCGTCCTACCTGCGGCTGAAGCGCTATGACCGCAACAAGGTCGATGGGCTGGTGATGAATTCGGAGCAGGTGGACAGCGTAATCCGCGAATATCTGGCACTCGGCCCGATCGGACGCAGGCAGGACCCGCGCATTGGCCGCGACCGGCATACACAGATCATGTCCGGCGCGGCGATCCTGACGGCGCTGATGCGGGTCTGGCCCACCGAACGCATGTCGGTCGCGGATCGGGGGCTGCGCGAGGGGCTACTTTTCGCGCAGATGAGCGGCGATGGCGCGCTTGACCTGAAACCCTGAAGAAAGCGCTGGTTATAATGCCACCAAAGAACACATCCGGGCGCGGCCAGCGCGAATTGAAGGTCAAGGTCAAGACCGCACGCGGCCGCAAACTGAGTTCCACCCGCTGGCTGGAACGGCAATTGAACGACCCCTATGTGGCCGCCGCCCGGCGCGATGGCTACCGGGGCCGTGCGGCCTACAAGTTGATCGAGCTGGATGACAAGTATCGCTTCCTTGTGCCGGGCGCGCGGGTGGTGGATCTGGGCTGCGCGCCGGGGGGCTGGTTGCAGGTCGCCGTGGGGCGTGTGAACGCGCTGGGCGAGAAGAAGGGCAAGCGGGTCGGTTCGGTGCTGGGGGTGGATTTGCAAGAGGTCGATCCGCTGGCCGGGGCCGAGGCGCATGTACTGGATTTTC
>SLQN01000362.1 GCA_007131465.1 Paracoccaceae bacterium | reverse complement strand
GCGTATCTCGCCTGATCCTCCGCGAATGGTGAAGAGGGTGGGTCAGGTCTTGCCGCCCTTGCCCCCGTATTGGATGGAATTGAGCATGACGGCGAGCACGATGACCGCGCCGGTAAAGACCGTCTGCCAGTAGGACGACACCCCGATAATCACGAGGCCCGCGCCCAGATAGACGATCACGAACGCGCCCAGCAATGTGCCCTGCACCGTGCCGCGACCGCCCATCAGCGAAGCACCGCCCACCACGACCGCCGCGATGGCCGTCAGTTCATAGGTGGTGCCCGCCGTGGGCCCGGCCGAGGTCAGTTGCGAGCTGAGCACCAGACCCGCGATGGCCGCGCAAATTCCCGACAGGACATAGACCCAGACCTGCACGGATTTGACCGGCACGCCCGACAGTTCCGCCGCCCGCGCATTGCCACCTGTGGAATAGAGCCAGCGACCGAACGGCGCGCGCGACAGCAGCAGATGCACTGCGATGGCGGTCGCGGCCAGCACGAAGATGCTGATCGGCACCCCGCCGATCCGGTAGAAACCCAGCCATTCAAAGCCGGTATTGCCAAATTCCGGCCGGCCCCGCAGGTTGTTGAAGGTCAGCCCGTTGGTCATCAGAAGTGCCACTCCGCGCGCGACATAGAGCGTGCCCAGCGTCGCAACGAAAGCGGGCACCTTGAAGAACGCGACCAGCACCCCATTGACGACACCTACAAGCGCGCCCATTCCAAGCGTGCAGATAACGACTGCCCAGACCGGCAGATACAGGATCACGCCCAGCGCGGTCAGTTCGACCCCTTGCAGAAGGAACCCCGCGAACACGCCGCACAGCGCAAGCGTGGACCCCACGGAAAGGTCAATCCCCCCGGACAGGATCACCAGCAGCATGCCAATCGCCAACAGGCCGAAGATCGCGACCTGGGACGTCATGGTCAGGAAATTCGAGACCGACAGATAACGGTCCGACAGGAACGCGAAGGTCACGATTATCGCGATCAGCGCAAAGAAGGCGCGGCCTTCCATCAGGATCTGGACGATATTCATGTCCTTGCCAAAGATCGAGGCGACAATCCCGCCAGGACCCTGCTTTTTGGTCGTCACAACATCGGTCATTTCGGCAATCTCCGGTTCAATGCTTGGCGGTGGTGGGTTTGTCCATCTCGACAATTTCCCGGGCAGTATGTTCGTCGATGATCAAGCCGCTCAGCAGGCCGCTTTCGAGCACCGACTTGATGGCATTGGTCTTGATCCGGCCCCCCGCAACAGCGACGATGCGGCGGCCCTTCAGTTGATCGAGTGGCTGCGTCAGGATGCGGTCCGTGATCTCGCGCCCGACAGGCTGGCCGCGCTTGTCAAAGAAATGACCCAGCATTTCGCCCACCCCGCCCGCGTCGGCGATATTGGCCATCTCCGCGCGCTCGATCATGCCGGTGGTGACAAGCTCGGCCTCGGGGGTGGTGGTGCCGATGCCGACAACCATCAGATCGGCCTGGTCGGCGAGTTGGGCGGCCTGTTGCGCGGCTTTCTGGCCCAACAGAACATCGCGGTCAGCGGTTGAATTGGCGATGAAGGGCACGGGCATGACCGCCGCCTCACCCCCGGTCTTTTCGGCCAGACGGGACGCGACAGCATGGGGGTTCAGATCCGCGCCGGCGGTCTGTGCCCCCATCAGCGACACGACTTTCAAACCCGGTGCTGACAGCGCGCCAAGACTTTCGACGCAGGACAGCAACGTCCGGCCATGGCCCACGCCGATGATGCTGGTGTCCCTGGCGGTAATCTCGGCTGACAGGAACCCTGCCCCGGCGATACCAAGGGGCCGCAGCGCCAGGTCTTCCTGATGCAGGTCGCTGACCACCTCGCAGTGATCCAGCCCGAAGGCCGCGGTGAGGCTTTGTTTCAGATCCACCTCGCCCGATGCGGCCATGATCTGTTCCTTGGTCGCATCAGGCCCGAAACTGGCCGTGATCCTGCCCTTGTGCATGACGATGATCCGATGCGCGATTGACAGGCATTCGCTGACCTCGGACGTGGAATAGACCACCGCCAAGCCCTTGCGCGCACCCTCCGCCAACAGGCGGAACACTTCGGCCTTGGCCCCGATATCGATGCCCCGCGACGGCTCGTCCAGCAGGATGACCGATGGCTTGGTGGCCAGCATCTTGCCGATCACGACCTTCTGCTGGTTGCCCCCCGACAGCGAGCCGATGGCCGCGCCGCCGCCATCGGTCTTGATCGTCACGTCCCGGATCGACCGGTCGATGATCTCCTGTTCCGCGCCCCGCAATGTCACAAACCCCTTTGTGAAGGCACCGATCGACGCGAGTGAGACATTCTGGCCGACGGTCATCGTCTGCACCAGACCGTCGCGCTGGCGGTCCTCGGGGGTCAGGACAAGACCTGCCTGGATACGTTGCGCGATGGTCATTCCGGCGATATCGCGGCCATGCAGACAAATCTGCCCGCCCGAGGCCGGCAAACGCCCTGCTACACATTCCATGAATTCGGTGCGCCCGGCGCCCATCAGCCCGTAGATGCACACGATCTCGCCCTGCCGGACATCCAGCGACAAGCGGTCCACGACCGAATTGCCCAATCCGCCCGTTGCGGGGATGCTGAGATTGCTGACTGACAGCGCCACCTCGCCGAAATCATAACCTGTCGGAGGCGATCCGAGGTCAAAATTCTCGCCCACCATGTTGCGGACGATCCATTCTAGGTCGATCTCGGCGCGCGGCGCATAGGCCGTCATCACCCCGTCGCGCAGCACCACCGCATGATCGGTAATGGTCAGCGCCTCTTCCAGATGATGCGAGATATAGACGATGGACACCCCGCGGGCCTTCAGGTCATGGATCACCTTGAACAGCACATCGACTTCCGAGGCGGACAGCGCCGAGGTCGGCTCATCCATGATCAGGATGCGGGAATTCACTGACAAGGCGCGGGCGATCTCGACAATCTGCTGCTGGCCCAGGCGCAGGTCTTCTACAAGGGTCAGCGGGTCGATATCTTCCTCCAGCTCCTTCATCAGCGCGCGGCACTGGCGTTCTTCTTCGGCGTAGTTCACGCCCCCCCGCCCCATGATTTCGCGGCCCATGAAGATATTGTCGCGCACATTCATGTTGGGCGCGAGCGAGAGTTCCTGATGGATGATCGAGATCCCCAATGCGCGCGCCTCGACCGTGGATCTGATCTCGACCGGCTTGCCATCGAGGATCAGTTCCCCCGTGGTGGGCAGTTGCACGCCGGACAGGATTTTCATCAGCGTAGATTTGCCCGCGCCATTCTCGCCGAACAGCGTCGTCACCTGGCCGCGATGCACGTCGAAATTCACGCCCTTCAGCGCATGCACCGCGCCGAAGCTTTTCGTCACATCGCGCGCCGCCAGCACCACCTCGACCGTGTCGGGCACCAGTTCGGGCGTCTCGTCATGGATCGGGGCTTTCATCACTGCACCTCGAAAGCCACGGGCGTGACCAGCCAGTTCTGCGGGTTGATCAAAGTAAAAACCCCCGTGACGCTGACGGTCCGACCGCTCAGCGCATCACGATCCAGATCAGACAGGACCTCGGCGGCCATGGCACGGTTAATACCCGCGCCGACATTCTGGAATTCGATCTGGTTGGTGAAATCGCCGAATACGATATCGCCAGTGACATCGCGCAATTCGGTGCCGTTGATGGCGGGCCCGGTCTGCACGCGGATGCCGATGCCATCAGGCAAGCCATCGACCTCGAACGCGAATATACCTGACCTGCCCTCGCCAGCGGTGCCGGTAAAGCTGACCGGCATCACCGGGAAAGCCCCGGCCATGGTGGCGTAAGCGGCGATTGCACCATCCCGGTCCGCGTCGAGTTCTTCAGCCAGTTGCGCCGCGTCGGGTGCCCTGGCGGCGACGAAATCACGGATGCGCGGGAATTCCTGCGCGCCGACGGCATCGGGGTTGAACGCCTGCTGGCGCATATCGGCCTCGCCGCCGATGGTCACCACAGTGGTGTTGAACGCCATGGCGGCCAGCACCCCGGCACCCACCAGCGCCACAATGACCCTGCGCCGCATCGTTCTGGTTGCGTAGGCAGATACACTATCGGTTGTCGCCATTGCAGGCATGCCTCCTCCTTGATGCCGGATCCGAAAACGCGGATCGACATTGTCCTGCGCCCGGGCTGTCCGGCGCCAAATGCGATGGAAGGGGCAGGCCTATGACAGCGGCCCTTCCTCCCCTGCCGCTGCCCCGGAACCTCCTCGATCCCCCCTTCAGGCTTGCGGCCCGGCCCCACGACTGGGTGTGACCGATTGCCTCAACGTAACTGAATTTTTTTTCTTTGTCTGCAAAAAAATACACACTCAACGATTTTTTTGTGCTAAGCAGAGTCAACAGGTGCCACGCGGGAGGCGTGGCCCAGGCTTGCAGATCGCCGCGACTGCGCAGGCTGCCACCGGGGAGGGCTGATGCGATCCAAGAGGCAAAAAAGGGGGGCCGGGCATGACCGATTCGTCTGACCTGATCATCGGCGTGGATGCCGGGACGTCTGTCATCAAGGCGGTGGCCTTCGACCTCGCGGGGCACCAGCTGGCCTGTGCGTCCGTACGCAATTCCTATACAACGGGTGCCGACGGATCGGCCACGCAGTCTATGCCCCAAACCTGGGCCGACTGTGTTGCCGCCCTGCGCGGCTTGGGCGACAAGGTTGACGGGCTGGCCGGGCGCACCGCCGCCATCGCCCTGACAGGGCAAGGCGACGGGACATGGCTGGTCGGCCGGAACAACGCCCCGGTCGGGGATGCGTGGCTGTGGCTGGATGCGCGCGCCGCGCCGACCGTGCGCGACCTGGCATCCGGCGTGTCCGAGCGCGCGCGGTTCGAATCCACAGGGACCGGGCTGAACACCTGCCAGCAAGGCACTCAGATGGCGCATATGGCCGCCACCTGCCCCGAAGTGCTGGACCAGGCCGAAGTCGCGCTGCATTGCAAGGACTGGCT
>SLQN01000473.1 GCA_007131465.1 Paracoccaceae bacterium | reverse complement strand
GGTACTGTATCTCGGCTACGGCTGGGCCCCCAAGATCACGCTGGCCTTTCTGATCGCGTTCTTTCCGATCGTGGTTGCCACAACAGTCGGGTTGCAGTCGCTCGACAAGGGTCTGGTCAATCTTGCCCGATCCATGGGCGCCAGCGAAGCGCAGACATTCTTCAAGATCCGGCTGCCTGCGGCATTGCCGAACATATTCGGCGGTCTTAAGGTCGGCATGTCACTAGCGGTCATCGGCGCGATCATCGGTGAGTATGTCGCCGCGGAACGCGGCCTCGGCTGGCTTCAGATGATGGCAAACTCCCGCTTCGATACCACGCTCAACTTTGCCACGGTGGTCACCATCGCCGGCATGGGTATCACGCTCTTCTTCATTCTGGGTCAGATCGAGCGGCGCGTGGTGCACCAGCGCGAGTCTGCGAGATGAACGAAATGCAGTTGCGCACACTCTCGGATCGGAATGCAGAGAGTCTCAAGAGCAGGAGAGTCGTCATGTCAGAACCAGCCAGGGTCAATGGCGCAGAGGTCACTTTCGACGAGGTGACAAAGATCTACGAAACTGCCTCAAGTGAAGACGTCCATGCCCTTGACCGCGTCACTCTTCGGATCGAACCGGGCAGTTTCGTAGCTTGCGTCGGGCCCAGCGGCTGTGGCAAAAGCACACTTCTGTCGTTGCTTGCGGGGCTGACCGAGGTAACAGAGGGCGACATCTACATCGACGATACCGTTGTGACCAAGCCACATCCGAAGGTCGGTGTGGTCTTCCAGCAGGATCTGCTCCTGTATTGGCGGACCATCCTCGACAATGTATTGCTGCCAGTTGAGATCAAGGGCCTCTCCCGCGGAAAGTACGTCCCGCGCGCGATGGAGCTGCTTGATCAGGTCGGGCTTGGAGGGTTTGAAACCAAGTACCCTTCCGAATTGTCAGGAGGTATGCGCCAGCGGGTCGCGATCTGCAGGGCCCTGATTCAGGAGCCTGGGTTGCTGCTGATGGACGAGCCTTTCGGAGCGCTTGATGCACTGACCCGCGAGCAGATGCTCATGGATCTTCAGTCGATGTGGATGCGATTGGGCAATACTGTTCTGTTCATCACCCACGATATCGATGAGGCGGTGTTGCTGGCAGATCGCGTGCTTGTAATGTCGCCGCGTCCGGGGCGTATCGATCTGGACCTCATGATCGACCTGCCGCGCCCGAGATATCCCGGCGAGGTCCACGAGCTCTCTGGCTTCGTCAAGAGTGTGCGCGAGATCAGGCAGGTCTTCGAAGCAAAGGGCATCCTGCGCGCAAGGGTCGAAGAATGACCGGGTCATGGTCGCCCAGCTCAAGCGCTGGCGATGGTGCCAGAGGAATACCTGGACTGTATGCGGCAAGTGTCCGGTGCAGCGATGCATCGGCGGCACGCTCTGGGCCGCGTTCTCAGTCAGCGTAAGATAGCATGCTCGCGCAGAGAGGTCTCGATCGCAGATCCGGTAATGTCCTTGCCGATAAAGGTCAACTGTGTCCGGCAATCTGCATCCGGCCAGCTTTCGAGCTTTTCTAGCGGATAGACGATTGTCTGTACCGCCTGAAGGACCCGGGGCCGGGATTCGCCTGTTACGGCTAGCAGGCCCTTGACGCGCAGTATGGATTT
The DNA here is from genome assembly GCA_007131465.1 of Paracoccaceae bacterium. Lineage (GTDB taxonomy): Bacteria > Pseudomonadota > Alphaproteobacteria > Rhodobacterales > Rhodobacteraceae > Roseinatronobacter. Next base: position 3,349 of record SLQN01000473.1, on the reverse strand, counting down.
CCCGCGCGCCTTCAGCAGCAGTTCCAGCCAGCGGATGAAGCGGTCCAGATCGACGGGGTCTGCGGTCGTGACCACGAATGACGTGATACCTGCAGTATGTTTATGGTCTTGGGCATGATGATGATCTCCGGGGGGCAATTGCCGCTGCGCGGGGCCGCCCTCGGTCAGAAAAGCCTGAAGTCCGGGACGATCGATGAGAGATACCATCGGATTCATGGTCGTAACGATGCCCTTGAGCGCGGCGATGCGTTCTGAAGGTATCAGATCCTCCTTGGTGAGGATAACGGCATCCGAGAGCCCGACCTGATGCTGCGCCTCGCCATAGGTTTGCAGTGTTTCGGCGCCGTTTATGCCATCCACCGCGGCAACGACCTTCCCCATCCGGAAGTGCAGACCGATCCCGGGATCGGTCATTACAAGTGTGACGATCGGCCCTGGATCAGCGAGACCGCTCGTTTCGATCACGACGCGCTCGAACTCGGCCTCGCCCGCGCGTCGCAAGTCGAGTAGCTCCAGCAAGGTCGAACCAAGATCGTCCCCGGCACTGCAGCACAGGCAGCCGGAATCGAGCAGCAGAACATCCTCGGATACCTCCCTTGCGATCAGGTGATCAAGTCCGACCTCGCCAAACTCATTGATGAGCACCGCAGTGTTCGCGAACTCGGATGTCTGGAGCAGGTCGCGCAGCAGCGTGGTCTTTCCGCAGCCGAGAAAGCCGGTGATGATATGGACCGGAAGCGGGCCGCCGGAATGGTCATCCTTGCTCATTTCTGACCTATTTCGAAGATTGCGTCCACCTCGACGGGAACGTTGCGGGGCAGCGAATAGACCCCGACCGCCGCGCGGGCGTGGCGTCCGGCTTCGCCGAAAACCTCGACCATAAGATCAGACGCGCCATTCAGGACCTTGGGGTGGTCGGTGAACTCGGGCACCGCGTTGATGAACCCGCCAAGCCTGATGAGCCCTGCCACGCGGTCCAGATCACCGTCAAGCACCTGACGCAGATGGGCGAGGATGTTGATGGCGCATAGCCGCGCCGCCGCCTGCCCTTGCTCAACGCCATATTCGGCCCCAAGCTTGCCGGTAAACTGATCCTTGCCGTCACGCGCCGGAACCTGCCCCGACACGAACAGGGTTTGCCCGAGCGCACGGGTCGGCACATAATTGGCCAGTGGCGCGGACATGATGGGAAGCTCGATCCCGAGCTCGGCCAGGCGCTTTTCGATCTTTCCGGACATTGGATATGAACTCCTGTGCTTGCGGCTGTCTTTATTGCCGCTGACTAAACGAAAGGCCGCCGTGTAAGTCCTTGTCGGACATTTGCACCGCGGCGCACAACTAGCCACGCAAAGACACGCAGCCCCGGCACATACCGGTTTGGCCGCACTGCCTTGACACAGCATCAGTGTGATCGCAAGATGTGATCTTGGTTGCATTTGCACATGTCAAAGCGTCAGCGGTCTTGCGGCGCCAACATGCGCGGAAAGCGTTCACATTTTCCCCCGGGCATCACGCTTGGGGCCTGAACACCTGAAATGAGTCAAAGCGATGATCCCCAGTACTGCAAGGTTGAGAGAGCAGCTTGAATCGCTTCGCGACGATGAACTTGTGGTTCTGGCGAACGCAGCCCTGCCCCGCCCCGGAGCGCACGGCGCGCACAATATCGAGAAGGTCGATATTGGCCTTCGCCGCGGGCGAATCGCGTTTGTCACGCCTGCGGGGCGCGACCTCGGATCAGGCCGCCGCATCGATCTTGCCGGCCGCATGGTCTGGCCCCGCTTCGCCGACATACATGTTCACCTGGACAAAGGACAGGTGCTGTCGCGCAGTGGGCCGTCAGATGGCACGCTCGATAATGCAATCGCGATCATTGGAAAAGATCGCGCCGAACACTGGACCGCCGATGACCTGACGCGGCGGATCGGGTTCGGACTGCAATGCGCGTGGCACCATGGCACCGCCTTGATCCGCACGCATATCGATTCCCATCCCGGGCAATGGCAGATCAGTTGGGACGTGTTCGAGGATATTCGGCGCGCCTGGGAAGGGCGGATCACGCTTCAGGGATCAAGCCTGGTGCCGGTGACATTGCTGCGCGACAAGGACTATGCCGAAGCGCTGGCCCGGCGGGTCGCAATGGCAGGCGGAAGCTTCGGAGCGGTGGCATTCCAGGTCCCGGATCTCCGAGAGCTGATCGGGACTGCGTTCAGCCTTGCGGCCCGATACGGGCTCGACGTTGATTTTCATGCCGATGAGACAGGCGATCCGAAATCGCGTGCGCTTTTGGCAATTGCGCAGGCGGCACAACACTACGGCAACGACGTCAGGGTGGTTGCAGGGCACTGCTGCTCGCTCTCGGTCCAGGATGCGCAAACCCGCAAGCAGACGCTCGACGCAGTCGCGCAGGCCGGGGTCGGGCTGGTCAGCCTGCCGGCCTGCAACCTTTATCTTCAGGACAGGCAGGGGCCAGAGAAATCACCTGTCTGGCGTGGCCTCATGTCCTTCAAGGAGGCGCGCACAGCAGGCATCGCGGTTGCTCTTGGTTCGGACAACACGCGCGATCCGTTCCATCCGTTCGGCGATCTGGACATGCTGGATACGTTCCGGCTTGGAGTCCGCGCCCTTCAGCTTGATGATCCGGTCAGTCGCTGGCTCGATACGGTAACGTCAGGTGCCGCCCGCATCGCCGGGCATACGCTGCCCGAGATTGCGGAGGGACATCGGGCAAACTTCATTGTCTTCGAAGGCCGCAGCTTCGAGGAAGTCCTTGCGCGAAGCGAGGCAGACAGGATTGTCGTCGCGCACGGCACCGTGCTGAGGACCAGTTTGCCATCATACCGCGAACTGGACCCGAGTGACCTGCCCGGGTGACAAAGAGCGCGGTGCCGGGGGCGTTACTCCCCGGCGTGCTGGCGTTGCTGATGTCGCTTGCGTATGGGCGTGAATGTGCTCAGTCCGCGCGCTCACCGACCTGATAAAGCTCGACCTTCAACCCGTCGGGATCCGCGACATAGATCGTAAGGCCATAGGGGCCGTCATGCAGGTCATTGAAGAAGGGGACATCTGCCGCCTTGAGCTTTTTGGCCATGGCACGCACATCATTGACCTCGAAGGCAATATGATCAATCTGGCGGTGTTCGCTCTGGCGGCCCTGCGTCATGGCGATCCCCTGATGGAATGCGATGAAGGGGCGACCATCGGCGAGCGGTTTTGCCGGACGAATGGTGAAGCCGAGTTGCTCGGTGTAGAACTTCACGGCCTTGTCGATATCCTCGACCAGAATGAGTTGATGGCCATAGTCGAGCACGCGCGGCGCGGACTGAGCATCAATCCATCGCATCATCTCGCC
>SLQN01000159.1 GCA_007131465.1 Paracoccaceae bacterium | reverse complement strand
TGGCCCTTGCCATAGCCCCGCGCCTTGTTGCCGCTGATGGCGGGGCGAATCAAACCATGGCGCTGGGGCACCGTCCCGAACAGGTGATCGGAGATCTGGATTCCCTTGACCCCGCCTTGCGCACGGAATTGGGGGACCGTGTCATCCATGTGCCCGAACAGCACAGCACCGATCTGGACAAGTGCCTTGCGCGGATTGTGGCACCGTTCGTCCTCGCGCTGGGCTTTGACGGGGCGCGGCTGGATCATACCCTCGCCGCAATGACGGCGATAACGCGCCACGGGCGCGCGCGCATCATGATGATCGCGGCAGCGGATATCGCCTTTCTGGCCCCGCCGCGCCTGCAACTGCGCCTTGCAATCGGCGAGCGCGTGTCGCTGTTTCCGATGGGGCCCGTGACCGGGCGGTCACTGGGGCTGCATTGGCCAATCGATGGCATCCGCTTTACCCCCGAGGCGCTGGTCGGGACGTCAAACCGCGCCGATGCCACGCAAGTCACGCTGGAATGTGATCGCGCCGCGATGCTGGTCATGCTGGAACGCACGCGCCTGCACATGGCGTTGCAGGCATTGCTGGCGGCTGAAGACTGGCGCTGACGGCTACAGGATACTGCCCAGCGCAACCCCCAGCGCGACCAGAACTGCCCCTACCAGCGCCGAAGTGACCGGCCCGATACTGCGCGTAGAAGGTGCGGAATCGGACCGTTGCGCGCGGGCAATCAAGGCTTCCTCTGCCATCCGGGGCAGATGTGGACCAAACCGCACCAGAATGCGCGCCGTCTGCGCAAGATCGCGGGCCAGCGCTTGCGGGCCTATGCTCTCGCGGATGTATTCCTCGACCACAGGGCGGGCAACATGCCACATGTTGATATCAGGGTTGAGCGACCGCGCCACCCCCTCGACCACGACCATGGTGCGCTGCAGCAGGATCAGTTCGGTCCGGGTTTCCATGCCGAAGCGTTCCGTCACCTCGAACAGATAGGCCAGCAGCCGCGCCATCGAGATATGGCGCGCATCCATGCCAAAGATCGGCTCGCCCACGGAACGCAGCGCGCGGGCGAATTCGTCCATATCGCGGTCGGGGGGCACGTAGCCCGCCTCGAAATGCACTTCGGCCACGCGGCGGTAATCCTTGCGGATGAACCCGAACAGGATTTCGGCATAGGCGCGGCGGGGGAAACTGTCGATGCGCCCCATGATCCCGAAATCCAGCGCGATGATCTCGCCCGTGGTGGTCACCTTCAGGTTACCCTGGTGCATGTCGCCGTGAAAGAACCCGTCGCGCAGCGCGTGGCGCAGGAACAGGGTCAGCACCCGCACGCCCAGTTCATTGCGATCGATCCCAAGCGCATCGAGCGCCGCATTGTCGCCCATTGGCACGCCTTCGGCCCAATCCAGCGTCATGACCCTGCGCGAGGACAGTGCCCAGACCGGACTGGGGACGCTGAAGCCCGCATCGCTTTCGGTGTTGGCCGCAAATTCGGCGGCAGAAGCGGATTCCAGTCGCAGGTCAAGCTCGCCCTCGACCACGCTTTCAAAATGCGTGATCACATCAAGCGGGCGCAGGCGGCGCGTCTGGGGCAGCAGGAACTCGATCACGCCAGCAGCGAAATAGAACGCATCTATATCCGTCTGAAACGCGCGTTCCACATCCGGGCGCAGCACCTTGACGGCCACTTTCGCCCCCGTATCGGCGCGAATGGCCGCATGCACCTGCGCGATCGAAGCCGCAGCCACGGGTTCGGAGACCTCGGAAAACACCTCGGACACTGGGCGTTCCAGTTCCTGCGCGATGACGGCCATCGCGGTGTCGCGCGGAAACGGGGGCAGCCTGTCCTGCAAATAGCGCAACTGGTCGGCCAGTTCCTGCCCGACCACATCGGGGCGGGTGGCAAGGGTCTGGCCGAATTTGATATAGGCCGGACCCAGGGCCGTCAGGGCGCGGGTGAGGGGCGGCAGCGCGGGGTCACCCTTCAGCCCCAGCGGCTTGAACGGCCAGCCCAGCACCCGCGCGACGAAGCGCAGGCGCGGCGGGACCATCATCTTTTCCAGCACCACGTCCATTGCGCCCGTGCGCTCGAACGTGGCGCCGGTGCGGATCAGCCGCCAGAGATTGAAGGGTCCACGCATCGTTCAGAGTTTCCAGCCGGAATGCAGCGCCGCAATCCCCATTGAGAGGTTGCGGTATTTCACCTGTCCGAACCCCGCCGCCGTGATCATCGCGGCAAACCGGTCCTGATCGGGGAAACGGCGAATCGATTCGACCAGATACTGGTAGCTGTCGCGATCCTGCGCCACCACCTGCCCCATCACCGGGATCACGTTGAAGGAATAGAGGTCATAGGCCTTTTGCAGCATGTCATTCGGGATCTGGCTGAATTCCAGCACCATCAGCCGCCCGCCCGGACGCAGCACGCGGAATGCCTCGGACAACGCATCCTCGATCCGTGTCACATTGCGGATGCCGAAGCTGATCGTATAGACATCAAAGCTGTTATCCGCAAAAGGCAGCGCCATTGCATCGCCCTGGGTCCAGTCCAGCGCATGGGCCATGTTCTCGGCCTCGGCGCGTTTCTGCCCCTCGGCCAGCATCGATTCGGTCAGGTCCAGCACGGTGGCGCGCGCGCCTGCCCCTGCGCGGGCCAGAAACCGGAAGGCAATGTCGCCCGTGCCGCCCGCCACATCCAGCAGGCGCTGGGGGGCGCGGGGGGCCAGCCAGTCCATCATCGCGTCTTTCCACAGGCGATGAATCCCCATCGACATCAGGTCATTCATGATATCATATCGGGAAGCGACCCGCGTGAACACGCCCTGCACAAGCCCGGCTTTCTGGTCCTCCTCGACAGTCTGAAACCCGAAATGGGTTGTCTTGTCCTGATCCGCCATCTGCCCTGCACTCCATCTGCCGCACTTGCCGTGGTGCTTCCCCACTCCTTATAGGGTTTGTCGGGGGTGATACAATGCGACCCCTTTGCCGCAAACCCTTGCCATCCGCCCGGAGGCCACATGCCAGAGTTGCCCGAAGTCGAGACTGTGCGCTGCGGGCTGGTTCCCGCGATGGAGGGCCTGCGCATTACCCGCGCGGAGATTCGCCGCCCCGACCTGCGCTGGCCCTTTCCGCCGGATATGGGCGCGCGACTCACGGGCGCGCGGGTGATGCAGTTGCGGCGGCGGTCGAAATATCTGCTGGCCGATCTGGACAGGGGCGACAGCCTGATCATCCATCTGGGCATGTCCGGCCGCATGGTGATTTCCGGACTGGCGGCTGTGCATGTGCCGGGACAGTTCCATTTCGACCATCCGGCGGCCGAGAAACATGACCATGTCGTGCTGCACATGGAGGGTGGCGCGCGGATCACCTTCAACGATCCGCGTCGCTTCGGGGCGATGGACCTGTGTGCGACGGATGCGCTGGAGGGTCACAGGCTGCTGGCCGGGATCGGCCCCGAACCGCTGGGCAATGATTTTCACGCGGGCTATCTGGCGGCGCGCCTGCACGGGCGCACAACCCCGGTCAAAGCCGCGCTGCTGGATCAGCGAATCGTCGCGGGCCTGGGCAATATCTATGTCTGCGAGGCGCTGTTTCGGGCCGGTATCCATCCGGCGCGGGCGTCGGGCCGCATCGGGCGCGCCCGGATCGAGGCGCTGACCGACGCCATCCGCGACACCCTGCGCGCCGCGATCGAGGCCGGGGGATCATCCCTGCGCGATTACCGTCAAGCCAATGGCGAGCTTGGCTATTTCCAGCATTCGTTTCGCGTCTATGGGCGTGCTGGGGGCCCTTGCGTGACGCCGGGATGCGCGGACACTGTGCGCCGGATCGTGCAATCCGGGCGGTCCAGCTTCTACTGCCCGTCGTGCCAGAGATGACTTGAACCCACTCGCCAAGCTGATATGCCAAGAGGCTTATACCACCAAACAGGGTTCCCCTTACATGGCCTACGAAACGCTGATCGTCGAGATTGACAATCATGTCGCACTGATCCGCCTGAACCGGCCAGACGCGCTGAACGCGCTCAACAGCACGATGCTGGGCGAACTGGCCGAGGCGCTGACCGCAGCGGATCACAATGACAAGGTGCGTTGCATTGTCATCACCGGGTCGGACAAGGCTTTTGCTGCGGGCGCAGACATCAAGGAGATGTCGGAAAAAGGCTTCGTGGACATGTTCCAGGCCGATTTCTTCACCCCCGAAACCGAGGCCCTGCTGCGCGTGCGCAAGCCCATCATCGCGGCGGTCAGCGGCTACGCGTTGGGCGGCGGGTGCGAGCTGGCAATGATGTGCGACTTTATAATTGCCTCGGATACGGCCAAATTCGGCCAGCCCGAGATCAACCTAGGCGTGGTCGCTGGCATTGGCGGCACGCAGCGGCTGACGCGCTTTGTCGGCAAGTCGAAGGCCATGGACATGCATCTGACAGGCCGGTTCATGGATGCCGAGGAAGCCGAGCGCTCGGGCCTTGTCAGCCGTGTCGTGCCCGTCAAGAAGCTGATGGAAGAAACCATGGCCGCCGCCGGCAAGATTGCCGAGAAATCGCAGATCACCGTCAAGGTGGTGAAGGAATGCGTCAATCGCAGCTACGAGACGACCCTGCGAGAGGGGCTCTTGTTCGAGCGGCGGGTGTTTCACATGCTGTTCAACTCCGAGGACCAGAAGGAAGGCATGTCTGCCTTCCTGGAAAAGCGCCAGCCGCAATTCCGCGACCGCTAGAAATGGCCTTTTCTTTTGGGCCGTGCTGGCGTATAGCCCGCGACACATGCGCGTGGGCCCGCTTAAGGCATGAGTCGAACTGGTCAGCCTGACCAGGGTCGGGTCCGTTGCGAAACAGTTTTGAACCGGACACGAAAGACGACACGAATCATGGCAAATACACCCCAGTCCAAGAAGCGCGCCCGCCAGCTTGAGCGGCGCACCGAAGTCAACAAGGCGCGCCGGTCGCGCATCCGCACATTCCTGCGCAAGGTCGAGGAAGCGATTGCGTCTGGCGATCAGACCAAGGCTCAGGAG
>SLQN01000459.1 GCA_007131465.1 Paracoccaceae bacterium | reverse complement strand
TGCGGCACGCCCGGAAAGCCCACAGGACCGGTGGGTGGCGCGGCTCGAAACTGGGGCTGCGCGCAAGGTTGAAGCGGTCCAGCCGCGCAATCCCGTCAGCCAGCGCCTCGGGATTGACCAGCTTGTCTTCCAGCGCCTCGGGGTTCTGGCGCTTGAGCTTGCGCGGCAAGCCCTCGATCCGTCCCGCCACCCCGAGCCAGCGCGACAGTCCGTTGAGCACATCAAGATCGGTGATATCCTCATAGGCCAGATGGAATGCCGTCTGCCCGCTGTGCTGCAACTGCGCCTGCACGCGCAACTGAAACGCCTGAAGCGTGCTGACGTGGTCCTGAAATTCGGCGGGATCGAAAACAACCTTTGCCGTCTTGCGCTGCCCCACATCGCCCAGCCGCCATTGCTGCGTTTCGCGTGCGATCTTGAGCGAGATATAGGATTCCAGCGGGTTGCGTGTCAGCACGATCTTGGCGCAGGCCGGGTCACGCATGAAGGTGTCAAACACGCGGGCATCGTGATCGTGGAAATAGCGAAACCCGGCCAGCCCCGGCGCCTGGGCCATCGCGCCCAGCACGGCCAGCGGGTCGGCATCGCGTGCCGCGCGGTCGAAACCGAAGGTGGTTTCGGCCTTGGGGTAGCCGATGAAATGCGGGTTGAACACCTCGCCATGACAGGACAACCCCTCAAAGCTGTTCAGGCAGGCTTCCAGCAGGTTCGATCCGGTGCGCATCTCTGCCAGCACGACGAAATACCGAAACGAGGCAGTCAGGGACATCTTTCACACCTTTATCGCCGGGCGTCGCCCTGAAAGTTCTTGAAGACCTGCGGCGCAAGCCCCGCATTGCGCAACGCCAGCAGATAGGCATCGAACCCGTCCAGCGGGCGCAGGGGCGCTGTGCCATGCGCCGTCAGCGCGACCGGGTCCGCAATCTCGGACACGGCCTTTTTCAGCGCGAGTTCGGGCGCGTGACGGATGTCTGCCACGCTCCAGACCTGAAGCCGCGCCATGCGCCAGCGCGACTGCAGGATCTCCAGCCAGTCCTGTTCGCGCCTGTGCAGACGCCCCGCCTCGGCGACCACCGACTCCGAAATCTCGGCGCGCTGCCACAGTCCCAGCACCCATGCGCCCCGGATCACATGGATCTCGGCATTGGTATCGGTGGCCATGAACCAGTTGACCTCGTGGTCCATCGTATCTTCGGGGCCATAGGCGAAGCACTGCCGCTCTCCGCGCGTGGCCCACAGAAGGTTCGTCAGGAACATGCGCGGGTTATAGTCGCGGATCGCAGCAGAATCGCTGATCGCGCCATGCCAGACTTTCGCGCCGCCGTGAAACTGCACCCGCTCGGGCGCATAAAGATGGCCATGCGGGCGCGTGCCGGTCACCTGCCCCAGCCAATGCTCGAAATGCTCGAACATATGGTCGAAGCCGGAAAAGACGGAATAGGGACCCGCCGTCTTGCTTGCGGAACTGTCGATGCCGGGAAAGCGGCTTTGCATGTAAAGCCCGGCGCGGCCCTGCGTGCGCTGGCGTTCGGCCAGTTCGAAATACCGGTCGATCTTGGCGGGTTCGGGGGCCACTGGGGGCAGTTTGCGGGCGGCATCCGACAGGAAGAAATCATACAGCCGGTTCGCCTCGGGCCAGATCTTGCGCGCCATGAAACAGTCCGACCGGCGTAACAGGTGCAGATGGTCGTCATAAAACAGGTTCGGTCGGCCATTGCGGTCGAACTTCACCAGTGTCAGCGACCGGCTCTCGATCGCGCGCGCATGCATGCGCGCAAGGGTCTGGAAGTAGGATTCGTCGGGAATCCAGTTGCGGCGGAAATACCGTTCATACCGCTTGCGCTTCGGGTCGTTCAGGATCGCGCTCAGCGTCGCGCGCGTCAGACACCACCATTGCGACCCCATATGCGGGCGCAGCGGGCGCGGGATCTCGCGGCGGATGCGCAGCTTGCGCTGCACCTCGACGAACTGGTCGAAGGCCCAGCGCTGTTTGTGCCAGTTGAACGGAAAATAAAGCGTGAAGCGTTCTTCCGACAGCCCGCCCATCGTCCATGTCGCGTGCTCGATGGCGACCGATTCAATGAAATCGGTCTGCGGATGGGCGGCCAGATAAGCCTGCATGTCGGTCGCCGGGCGCAAGGGCAGGCAGGCCCCCGATGTCAGCAACACATGGCCGACCTGCGGGAACTGGCGCAGCAGCAGATCACAGGCATCCTGCGTCGCCGCGACCAGATGCCAAGACCCCCAGTCGCAGCGATGGCGCGGCCCGAAGGCCAGCAGCGGATGGCTTCCCAGATCGTCGCGCATCGCCTGTGCCTCTGCCGCAGGGACCGCGCGGTCCAGATGGATCACGACCGGACAGCCCGCCTCCAGCCAAAACCGCGCCACCTGCGCGGCCCGGCGCAAGGCCGTGTGGCACAGCATCACGATGCCCAGCGTGCCGGTCGCAGTGGCATTCATGCCCAGTCCCCTTTCGACATCAGGCCCAGGATTTCCAGTTGCCGCCAGTTGATATACTCGCTTGACCAGTCGCACCACAGATCCTGCGTCTGCGCCAGTATCCGGGAATAGGCGCGGTATTCACGGCTGCCCGCGTAATGTTCGCCCCGCGCCATTTCCTCGCGCGTCTTTTCCACGATGGTATCCAGGAATTTCGCATGCAGCAGCACGCCGGAGGCAAATTCGCCGCCCGTATCGTCATAGACCTTGTTCAGGCCGCGCGGCAACAGCGTATGGGTCGAACTGGCATAGGCGTATTTGCGCGACCAGCGCACCAGGGGCGTCTTGTTGAGCGCGGGCGCCTTGTGCGGCGCGTCCGCCATGATCACCCGCTGACGCACACCGCCCTGTATCCACAGGTTCTGATACTTTGCATTGCGCCGGATCGACAGGTTTCCGGCATCAAACCAGCGCGCAATCTCGAACGGGTTCTGGCCCGACCGGTAGGGCTGCGCGGACACTGGCCCCTTGGGATACATGTCCAGCAACATCGCCCCGAAAGATCGCCGCCCCTGACTGTCGAGCCAGTCGGTCAGCGCCGAAAGCGGACGCGTGTCGCAGAACGGGTAGACCAGAAATTCGTCCACATCCAGCACCAGCACCCAATGCCCGGCCCCGTAAAGCCACAACAGATGGTTCAGCCAGTCCACCCCGTAGCCCGCGCCCTTGTAGCTGGCCTCGGTCGACCACAGCGAGACATCGCGCTGCGCCTCCAGATACTCTGCCGAGCCGTCGGTGGAGCCATTGTCCACGATCAGGAAATGCCGCACCCCCTGCGCACGGTAATAATCAAGGAAATAGGGCAGCCGTATCAGTTCGTTGCGCAGCGTCACAAAGGCAAGGATATCGCGCGGGCGGATCATGTCGGTGCGCTTCGTGCGCAACCGCAGCGATGCGCTCTTGCGCAGGCAGCGAAACAGCTTCGCATGCCGTTCTGCCCGCAGCCTGATCTGACCAAGCACACTCATGGCCCTGCCATCCCTCACGCATCGTCACCCCCGCAGGGTTACTGACGCATTTCTTGTTTTCATTAACATCGCGTATAAACGCTTTGCCCCGAAAGACGCAACTTTCATGAGGTTGCGCGCGATGCGCGCTCTGACAAAGGCACCGCGCCCGACCCTAGGCCCAGCCGCCGCGTGACATCAGGCCCAGATCCTCCATCTGCTGCCAGCCCTCATAGCGCGTGGACTGCGCGCACCACAGATCAGGGGCCTCGGCCACCGTGTCATAATAACTGTCGAACACGGCGGCATTGCCGAAATGTTCACCCCGCGCCTTTTCGATCTTCGCCTTCTCGACCACAGTGGCCAGGAATTTGGTGTGCAAAAGCAGGCCCGACACCCCCTCGCCCCCATCCGTGGCGAACTGCCGGTTCAGATGGCGCGGCAATATCGAATGGGTGGAATTGACCCAGGCGTTGTGCCAGTTCCAGCGGATCAGCGGCAGCTTGGTCAGGGTTGGCGCCCGTTCCGGCGTCTGGGCGAAGAAACACCGCGCGCGCGGACCGCCCTGCACCAGCAGACAATCCAGCAGGGGCTTGTGGGTGATCGTATAATTGCCCGCATCGAACCAGTTGAGCGCCTGCACCGGGTCGATGCCCGGATGGCAGGCGGCCTGATCCAGCGGGCCTTTGGGGTATAACTCCAGCATCATCGAAGGCAGCGCAGGCTGGCCCTGCGCGTCCAGCCAGTCGGTCAGCGCCCGCAGGGGCCGCGTCTGCCAATGCGGATAGATCAGCAATTCATCCGCATCCGCGACCACGCACCAATGCCCGCGCGCATGGCGCAGCATCAGCCAGTTGATCCAGTCCATCCCGAAGCGCGCGCGCTTGTAGCTGGCCTCGGTCGCATAGACGGTCGCGTCGGGCTGCGCCAGCAGATGCGCGCGCGTGCCATCGGTGCTGGCATTGTCCACAAAGATGAAATGTCCCACCCCCAGCGCGCGATAATGATGCAGGAACCAGTCGATCCGCTCGATTTCATTGCGGATGGTGCAGAACAGAAGGATCGCCCCCCTGCCCCAGCGCGGGCCGCGCTTCAGGCAGGTCAGATCGCGCGCGCGGGCAATGGCGCGCGCGCGGTAGCGCCGCCGCTTCCAGTGCATGCGGAAGGCGAACCATTGATCCTGCCAGAAAGGTAACGGAGTCAGCATGCGCGCTCCTGCCGAAAGCGTGTCAGCACAAGACCCCAGCGCAAGCCAAAGCTCAAGTCCCTGTTGCAAACACTTCGCGCTTCCAACAGGCGTGCGGAGCCTGTCAGGCCAGTGTAACCGCCTTGTGCCGCGCAATGAAGAACGGGTTTTCATAGCCCGGCTTGCCATAGCGCAGCGGCTGATGCGTGTCGAAATCCAGAACCTCGCCGCCTGCGGCCTGCAACACGGCATGGCCCGCTGCCGTGTCCCATTCCATCGTCCGGCCCAGCCGGGGGTAGAGATCGGCCTCGCCGCTGGCAACCAGGCAGAACTTCAGCGACGACCCCGCGCTGGTCATGTCGCGCACGGCATAGCGGCCGATATAGGC
>SLQN01000302.1 GCA_007131465.1 Paracoccaceae bacterium | reverse complement strand
GCCCTGCGGGGCGAAACGGCCGTCCTCGAGTTCTGTCAGTTCGGATGGGCCAGCACCCCCGATTGTCAGTTCGATTACCGGGTCGGGCATGCTGACAGTCACGATCGGTTCCGGAATGCGCACTTCGATTGTCGGTTCAAGCTGGGACATATCAAGGGTCGAATCCGGCCAGGTCACTGTAATCTCGGGCTCGGGGATCATGACCGTGATGCGGGGCTGCGGGATCTCGACATGCACAGTGGGCCGGGCCTGACGGATCGTGATCTCGGGGGCCTGTTCAGTGATGGTGGCGTTCTGGCGCGGCATCGTCCAGACGACTTCGGGTGCGCCTGTATCGACATTGACCTCGGCAGGCGGCTGATAGACAGCGACATCGGCATCGACCTCGATCTCCTGCTGCACGATCATGCGTTCGGTCACCCGCTCGGACCCGACGAGTTCAAGGGCATCGCGGTTGATTTCGCCTTGCTCTTCCCAGGCTGTGAACACGACCTGACATTGCGCGACGTCGCCCGAAGCGATGACGGACTCGATGTCGGTCCGGACGTCCGTTTCAACCTGGGGATCATCTGCAAGCCGTTCAGCCAGGGCGACGCAGGCTTCAGAGGCGAGATCGCCGTTGGGCTGATCTGCGGTTTGATCTGCGGTCTGGGCCTGCGCGCTGCTGATGGCGAAAGCTGCGACAGAGCCCAGAAGGGCCGCGCGTGTGGTTTTTTCAAACATTGAGTTACTCCTGTTACGGTCGTGGGTGTGCTTGGACAACCGAGCGTTGTGGCTGCTCGTTCCGAACGCAGCGCACACCTTCCTGCAAGGCATTGTTACAAAAACAAAATTTTATTCACCCTGCTTGGGGTCGGAACGAAAGTGGCTGCCGCAGGTTGAAAGAGAGCACATGTCGCACCACGTCGCGATGCGCCCAACCCAACCTGCCGGGGAGCATGCTGAACACGCTGCCATGGCCACAAGGAAGGCAGACCCACCCATGCGTCCAGGAAGTATAATCGCCATTTTTGCCGTTGTCGTCGCCCTGATCGGCGGTGTCATCTGGTATACCAACTCGCAGGCCGAGAACGCCCGTGTTGAACAGGAACAGTCCGAGCAGGCTGCGCAGATCGCGCGTGATGAGGATACCGCCCGCGAAGAGGAAGCCGCCCGCGAGGAAGAGCGCGCGCGGCAGCAGGATGAGGCCGCCGCCGCCGAGCAGGCCGAATGGGACGCGGCAGAGGAAGCGCGCATGGCCGACGAGGCTGCCGCTGGCACTCAGGATGAGGCCGCCAGTGCCGATGATGCCCCCATCGTGGTGGGGGACGAGATCACCGAAGACACGATCGTTGTTGAATCGGCAGCGGACGCGCCGACGATCCTTGATCCTGAAGATACCGCAACCTCTGCCGAGATCATCAATGGTGCCGACCCGGCAGCCACGCCTGACACAGCGCGCAATACCGGAGTCGGCGCACCTGCGGCATCCGGACCGGAACAGGTGTTGACGCCAGAGAATTTCAATCGTGACGAGGTGCTTGCGCTGATCGACGACTCCGCGCAGTTGTCAGATGATGACCGGTCCGGCCTGCGCGCGCTGGTCGATGGCGCAACCGCCAATCCCGCGATGGTGGAGGCTACGATCAATTCGATCCGGGCAGCACTTGATCTGCCACCCCTGAACTGAGGTCATTCAGGCACGGACTGCATCTGGAAGAACAGATCGCGTCACAAGGCGGCCTCATCCGGGGCCGCCTTGTGACGCAGCACCTGACGGTTGTGGACCGGCAGCCATCCATTGCGGCATCTGGCGGGGGTAACATCACCCTGCGATGCACGCCGGATCACTCAGAAGTCCGGAGCCTGCGCCGGATCAGGGCCATTTGACCCGCAGTGTCATCGCAGTTTCGCTTGGCCGACGCCGGGTTGCCGACAGAGTGTTGTGGATCGCCGTGGACGCGACAGCGCCCTGACCCATTGCGACCGCAATCTGGTCCAGTCCTTCGGTCACGTCACCGATGGCATAGGCACATTCCACGCTGGTCTGCTGCTTCGCATTGACGGCAATGCAACCGTCCTGCGCAACATCCGCGCCCATACGCATTGCGAGGTCCGAGCGCGCCGTCGAGCCCAGCGCCACATAAAGCGTGTCGAACTCC
This sequence comes from Paracoccaceae bacterium, assembly GCA_007131465.1. GTDB lineage: Bacteria > Pseudomonadota > Alphaproteobacteria > Rhodobacterales > Rhodobacteraceae > Roseinatronobacter. Next base: position 2,889 of record SLQN01000302.1, on the reverse strand, counting down.
GCCGTCGTCCCATCTTCCAGCGAAAGGATAACATGCGCGTCTGACAGCGACAGGTCTTTCATCGGCGAGGGCAACAAGCCAACGCCACCGCCCGCGATATCCACCGGGCCTTCTGTCGGAATCAGGGTGACCGACGCGGAAAAGTCGCGGATGAACCGCGCCTCGACCAGACCGTGCGTGCCGCTGCCAAGCACCGCGATGCGTTTGTCGCGGACCTCGTAGCCATCGCAGACCGGGCAGTAGCGGATCAGGCCCAGTGCCACGCCCCGTGCGTGGTCTTCATGCGACAAGGGGGGCCGGTGGTTGATGACACCCGTTGCGAAAATGATATTGCGCGCGGTTTCGACAAAGCGGTCGGTCTTGACGTGAAACAGACCGCCCTGCTGCTTGACGTCAAAGACCGATGCATGTTCGACCTCTGCGCCATAGAGTTCGGCATGTGATCGCATGCGGACAAGCAGATCGCGCCCCGAGATGCCGCAGGGAAATGGCGACAGGTTATGTGTCTTGGGGATCATCTGCGCCCGGCCTTGCTGGGCGTCAATCACTGTGACGCTGCGCTGGAACCGCGCGAGATACAGCGCGGCAGTCAGTCCGGCAGGGCCACCACCGATGATGATGCAGTCTTTCATATCCATGCTTCCAGTTTGGGGCTGGCACTTGCAGACGGTCAGCGCAGCAGCGTGTTTGGGGTGGACCACGCGAGCGCGCAGCGTATCAGCTGTCTTTGGGCGAAGCGGGGCGGGGCTTGGGCACGCCATCGCCGGGAACCTGCTTTTGCGGGTTCATGACATCGAAGTCTTCCGGGCTGTGCGCGACCCCTTCGTGCTCCCCCTGCGCATTGTGCTTTTCGCCGGGGACAGGACGCTTGTCGCGGTTATGCTCAGGGTCATCGGTCATTGTCGGCCTCTGTTGATTTGAACGCAAAAGTGTCGCCGATGCATCGCGCGCCGCCCTCAGTCGTCGTCATGGGCATTCATTACGGCCACGCCCATCGCCAGCGTTCCGAACATCAGCCCGCTCTGCAAAAAGAACAACGCTGTCAGCAAGGTACTGCCATGGCTTTCAAGCAGCGCGCCGAGGTTGAGAATATTGAACCAGATCATCGCCAACGCGCAGCTCCAGCCCAGAGCCACGCCATCCGCGAAATGCAGGGCCATGAACCTGATCAGACGGGGCAGGGTTTGCCATCGTACCTTCAGCATGGTTTTCTCCCTTGTAGCTGTCGTTTCAGGCGGCAACGCATTGCCTGCCAGAATTTCGGAAACGTCTGCCAACAGGTTTCGTGCCACGCCCGGCGCAAACACCGTGATATCAGTGCGTCTGTCGGCACCGGCACCGCATTTCCCTGGACTATCGCTGTTGAAAGCGTCTGTCGCTGAATGCAGGCAAATCACGGGCAGTCCCGCTTCTGAGGGACCCGATTGTCGAAATGCTGTCTCAGTGCCGCGACAGTGCCCGTCGAAATCCTGAAATATCGGCTGATTTCGACATCGTTCATCCCGTAATCCACCATGGCGCTCAGCGTCTCGCGCGGCATCGGCCCCAGCGCCGCGAGGACGTTGCGCACATCATCCATGTCCAGGGCAGGGAAATGCTCGGTCTTATGACACTGTTGCGACATGACATGCCTCCGAACTGACATCGAAATCGTTCAATCTGCGTGCAGGATCAGGGTGTCGATCAACCGAAAGTTTACCGAAACGACCGCTTTGCGCGTACCCCCGGAATCTACTCAGACGGCAGAGTTACGGGGCCCGTGCAGAAGACCGACGCCTGCACCCGCTTGCGCCCAGCCGGTGAAATACTTGCGCGCAACGTGCAACCAAACCGGGCGCGGCGGGTTCCATCCGGGGGTGATGCAAACCCGCGCGCGGGCGGGGCAAACGCGCGGCGCGGTGCAGTCAGAAGGGACAACATGATGGCACAAGGCGATCTGGAACTCGACGATCCTGTGGAAGAACACCGGGCACTGCATGCCACCGAAAGCCGGATCGCGATTGCTGGACATCCGCTGCATGCCATGCTGGTGGCCTTTCCCATAGCGCTGACCATGTCGGTTCTGGGGACCGATCTGCTGTATTGGTGGACAGGCGATGTCTTCTGGGCGCGCGCGGCGGGCTGGGCCAGTTTCGGGGCCTTTCTGATGGGTGTGCTTGCGGGGCTGACAGGCACTGTCGAATTGCTGATGGTCCGAGGCATCCGCAACCGGTCCGCCAGTTGGACCCATTTCATCCTTGCCGTGATGCTGTTGTCGATCCTCGGCGCGAACTGGGGCATCCGCATCGGAAATTTCGAGGATGCGGTGCTGCCCCTTGGTCTGATGATGTCCTTGCTCGCCGCGGGGTTGACCGCGCTGACGGGCTGGCATGGCGGCAAGCTGGTCTTCGACTATCAGATCGGCATGAAACTGGTGCATCCGCGCTCTGACGCGGATTCCTGAACACGCGAGGTCCTGCGCAGAGTGTCCCGAGATAAGCCACAAAACTGGACATTTCGGGCTTTCGACCCAGGTAAAGTGCAGGATGCACTGCCGATCCCGGCGGTGCACAGTTCTGGAACCACTCCTGTCCGAGTGCGTTGAAAGAACTGAACAGAACTCAAAACACACAGGTGAAACATGAACACATCCCTCCTGATTTTCTTCCTCGCAATGTTTTCCCTTGGTGCGTTCCTCGTGTTTGGTGTTGTCAGCAAGAAGCGCACGGAGCAGCGCCTCAAGAGAGAGACTGTCCCGTCGACGCTCGCCAAGGACAGTCCCGGACCGGGCGCCGTTGAACGTCTGGACAATCCGCACTCCTGAACCCCGATGCTGCGCCAGAGCCCAGCGTAGCACAGGACATGCACGCAACCGCAGAATCAACCGATGAAAGGGAGAAGGCATGTCTG
>SLQN01000013.1 GCA_007131465.1 Paracoccaceae bacterium | reverse complement strand
GTGGCCAGCCCCGCGAAATCCAGTTCGGTGATGCCGCGCGTGCGCAGATAGCCCTCAAGCCCAGTGGGCGTCCGCTGGTCATTCTCGAAAAACGCCGAATAGCTGTCGATGTCCCGGTTGAACCCCTTGCGCAGGATCATGTCGGCGCGGGCCACCGCCAGCGCGGGGTGGAACTCCGCGCCCGGTGTGCCCTGAACGCAATGATCGGGCCACAGGACCTGCGGGCCATAGGGCATATCGATCATTTCGAGGGGCGCGCGGCCCGGGTGCTGGCTGGCAAAGGACGAATGCCCCGCCGGATGCCAGTCCTGCGTCAGGATCACGGCGCCGGCCTCGGCCATCTGCGCGTTTATGCCCGCCACGATCCGGTCGCCTTCGGTCACGGCCAGCGCGCCACCGGGGCAAAAGTCGTTCTGCATGTCGATGACGATCAGCGCCTGTGTCATGATGCGCGCCCCTTCTGGTTTGTTCCGTGACAGGGCTAAGGGGCGCGGGCGGGCGCGTCAATCCCGCACGCGCGGGCCACTCTCTTGCGTGCCGGCTTTGGTCGCAGTAAACCGCCGCCATGTTCACAGTCTGCGCGCTTTATCATTTCACACGCTTTGACGACCCGGCGGCCCTGCGCGCGCCGCTGCTGGCGCTTGCGCAGGCGCAGGGTGTCCGTGGCTCGCTCCTGCTGGCGCGCGAAGGGATCAACGGCACGATTGCCGGGACCCGCAGCGGGATCGACGCGATGCTGGACCATATTCGCGCCCTGCCGGGCTGCGCGGGGCTGGACTGGAAGGAAAGCCCGGCGCGCGAGATACCATTCGCGCGCATGAAGGTGCGTCTCAAGCGCGAGATCGTGACGATGGGCCAGCCGGATGTGGACCCGCGCGCCCGCGTGGGCCATTACGTTACGCCACAGGATTGGAATGCACTGATTTCCGCCCCGGATGTGGCCGTGATCGACACCCGCAACGATTATGAAGTGGTCATTGGCACGTTCGAGGGCGCGATTGATCCGGGCACGCAGTCCTTCGGCGCGTTTCCGCAATGGTGGGAGGAAAACCGCCACCGCTTCCACAACAAGCGCATCGCCATGTTCTGCACCGGCGGCATCCGGTGCGAAAAATCGACCAATTACCTGCTGTCGCAGGGGGTGGAGGATGTCTATCACCTGAAGGGCGGCATCCTGAAATACCTCGAGGAGGTCCCGCCCGAGGAAAGCCTGTGGCAGGGCGCGTGCTTCGTCTTCGACCAGCGGGTCTCGGTTGTTCACGGCTTGGCGCCGGGGCCGCATGTGATGTGCCATGCCTGCCGCCGCCCGATCTGGCCCGAAGACCGCAACCGCCCCGAATACGAGGAAGGCGTGCAATGTCATCGCTGCGTCGATGACTACACGCCAGAGCGCCGCGACGCGTTCCGCGAACGCCAGCGCCAGATCTGGCTGGCCCGCGCGCGCGGCGAACGCCATCTTGGCGGGTCGGACAGCCCGGACCCCTGACCTGCCCCGACGGACCCGGTCATGCGCGGCTCACGACTTCGTCATTGCTTGACACGGCTTCAGGGATCGGTCTAGCGGTAGTCAGGACATTTCAACAGGCTGCAATTTTTCGCGCGCGATGTCCTGCACGGTAACGGGGCACAGCAGGACGTCGCGGGATGGACATATCGGAATTTTCTGTCGGTGTCGTGATCCGCACCAAGGACAGGCCCTTTTTCGTGCCGCGCGCCCTCGCGTCGGTCACGTCGCAGCTTCACGAAAACTGGCATGTTGTGCTTGTCAATGATGGCGGCGACCCGGGGCTTCTGCGCGAAGGGATCGCCCCGGACGGTGTGATGCCACTCCCACCCGAGCGGTTTACCCTGATGGACGTCATCCCCGGACAGGGCCGGTCGCAGGCCTTCAACAGTGGGGTCGAGGCCTTGCAGACCGATTTCGTCACCTGCCTTGACGATGACGATACCTGGGACCCGGAATTCATGTCCGCACTGTTGGCGTTCTACGCCGAGACCGCTGCCTGCGTGCCTGATCTGGGCGGGGTGGGCGCGAAGGTCACTGCGCTGAAGGAAGAAATCGTCGGCGAGGGAAAGGACAGCCGGTTGCAGATCATCGGGGAGGATTCGCTGCCACCTGCCTTTCACCGGGGCGAATTCTTCCTCAACCCGCTGGCCTATTCCTGCTACCGGCAGGATATCTACCCGGTGCAATGGATGATGCGGCGTCAGGCGGTCCGCGATGTCGGGGGCTTTCCGGTCCATTTCGATGTCATGGAAGACCGCGCCTTCATGAACCTGTTTCTCGCGCGCTGGCGGGTCGCGATGCTGGACCGGAAACTGGCCTATCACCATCGCCGCGTGCAGCGCGGGACCGACAAGACCCGCAACGTGTTGCTCAACACGCTTGACAATCCGTCCTATGACTGGCGCTTCTTTGCCGATCTGGCGCGCCCGACGCTTGATTACGGCGCGAATTCCGAAAGCGCCTCGGTGGTGCGCAGCATCGCCTCGGATCTGCTTGCAGAATTGAATTACGAGACAAGCGCGATCTGGCAGAAGGTCGATGGCGAGATGAAGGCGCTGCACAAGCAGCTTGCCGATGACAAGGCCGAGTTGCACGCGCTGGTCGCCGCGGCCGCGGCTGTGGGGCCGTCAGATGCCGTCGTCGCGCCGCCGCTTGGCAGCCATGCCCTGTTTTCGGCGCCTGTGTCGGGGGCGGCCCTGTTTGACATCTGGTCAGTCTACCGCGAGGATCACGCGCAATACATGCAACCGGGAGAGCCCTTCGCCGAGCGGCTGCAACTGTCCTGCACAGCGCCACAATTCGGGCTTATGCTGCATGCCGCGCCCCAGGCGGGCAGGCTTGTGTGCCAAATGCCTGAAACACGGGACTGGACTGCCATCGAGATCAACCTGTCCGGTCTGGTTCCGACCGGCGGCGGGGTGCAGGTCCGGTTCCAGATAGAGAGCCCGGTCGGGTATCTGTTCGAGACAGGGCTGATGGCCACGGAGTTGGCCGAGGGCGGCACACCGCGCCACCAGATGTCGGGTTACGAGGTCCATAGCTGCGACAACCTGACCGGCTGTATTGTCACGCGCCGGATCGAGGCCGCGTGGCTCGATCACGCCCAACAGCCAAGGCTCGTCATCATTCTGCCCCGCAATGCCCGCAATTTCCGCTTCATTTGTTGCAATCTTGTCATCGAACCGCTTTCACAGGTTTGACAGCCCGTCTCGCGGGACATACCGTCAGCGTGAATTTTGCCACCGGAGTAGTGATGGGTCCTGCCGAACTATCCGAATTTGCAGTGAGGGGCGAGCGGGGCCTTGACATCTTCCGGCGCGTGGACGCGCCGAATGATCGCAGTTACCGCTATGAATGTGTGGCCACAGTTCTTTCGGATGGGGTGTCGGCGGAACTGATCAGCCATCATGACCATGCCCGCAACCACCCCGACCGGATGCTGGCCGCCGCCCGGCGCCTGCCCGAGAACCCGGCGCTGCACATAGGGTTCGCACTGGCCGATGCCCCCGCCTTCCCGCGCGCAACCGACCGCCGCGCACAGTTAGAGGTGTTCCTGTATCTCGATTTCCTGCGCTGCTGGCAGATCGCCGACCTTGAAATTGCGCGCATGACCGATGCCTTGCAGAGCAAGGCCACGATCCGCCCGCCCGAGATTTCGCGCTTTCTGCGGCTGGTGCTGGACTACAATCAGGTGCAGCGCTCTGAGGATTGCCTGCGCAAGCTTGCGCCCTACCTGCTTGGCCGGTCGGCGGAAGGCCGCGATGACCGTTGGCAGAACGCTGCGTATTCCCTGCGCATGATGGGAGATCTGCATATGCGCGCCGGGCGCGCGCAGGCCGCGTTGACTGCCTACGAGGCCGCTCTTGCGCTTGGTGACAATGCGCATCGACGCGAACTGGCGATCCGGGCAGCAGATGCCGCCGCAGAACGGACTGCGCTGGTGAAGCATTTCGCCTGCTACGAACAGAAATGGGCCCTGCCCGAAAGGCTGGTTGCGCTGAAGCGTGCGCACAGCCCCATGGAAACTGGAGAGCATCCTTGACGTCTAATAAGCGCGAGAACTGTGCCGATATCCTGTGTATCGGCGCGCAGAAGGCTTCGACAAGCTGGCTGCATCATGTGCTTAACGCGCATCCCGAAACCTATTCCTTCCCGAATTCCGAACCGATCACCTCGACCACCAAGGAAGCGCATTTCTGGGACTGGAACCATGCGCGCGGGGTCGCGTGGTATCGCAACCTGCTGACGCCGCCGGACCCACAGCGCCTGTCGATGGATTTCACGCCTGAATATGCGATCATGTCCGAGGCACAGATCAAGGAATGCAAGACGCTCAACCCCACTGCGCGGGTCATCTATGTGCTGCGCGACCCGCTGGCGCGGGCAATCTCGGCGCTGCGGATGCATACGTTGTGGCGCAATGGCGGTGCGGATGCGGACGATGTCAAAATACAGTTCGGCGATGACCTGCTGCGGCTTGTGCGCGATGCGCGGGTCATCGAGATGAGTTCCTACATGGCGAATTACCAGCGCTGGGCGAAGCATTACAAGGATATCCTCGTCCTGAATTATGAAGATATTCTCGCCACTCCTGATGACGTGATGGCGCGGGTCTATGCGCATTGCGGGCTGACGATCGAGACGATGCCGCCCGACGCGAAGGCCGAATTCGACAAGCGCATGCAAAAGCGGGTCTGGGCAAGCGTGCCCTATGCGCTCAGCCCGGATGTGGTGTATTTCCTGCATGGTCTGCTCTGGCCCAAGCGACAGGCGGCGGAACGGTATTTCAACATGCAGTTCGCGGAATATCGGGCGTTCCTCGAGTCTGTGGCGTAAGGCTCCGGCAGGTCTAGAACAGGCAGCGGCTTGAACGGGCAGGGTGATGAACGGGGGCGAAGTGGATCTTGCACAACGGGTCTGGTCCGCGCCCCTGAGCGATTGCGATGCGCCCGAACGGACCCTGTTGCAGGCGATGTCCGATGGCGCAACATACGACCGTGTCCTTGCGGGCCTGCGCGCGATATGGCGCATGGCGCTGCCCGGCATCCGGGCCGCCGAAGCGGCGCGCGCGCGGTGGCCCGGGTCCATCGACATGGCCGTGCTGGCCTGCGACCTGCGCGTGCCGGT
>SLQN01000533.1 GCA_007131465.1 Paracoccaceae bacterium | reverse complement strand
GCCCGCATGAAAGGCCGCCTGCCGGCCCGTGTCCAGAAGCCGCCCGCGTACGCAGTCAAGCATTGCGCCATCGCGCATATGCTGTTCTTCCACAGTGGCGCGCAGTGCTGCGATGGCCAATGCCTTGGTCTTTGCGCCTGCGAAATCGGCGCTGTCGCGGGACTGGCGCAGAAGCGCTGTCATCAGCGCGCCCAGCCTTGGATGCTGCGTATGGTGGATGTGATCGGCCTTTGTCGCCGCAAAGAGGATGCGTTCGACCCGCCGCCCGCCCAGAAGCCGCGTCAGCCAGGCATTGCGTCCGGGCCGGAAGGCGGCCAGCAATTCGGTCAGGGTCTGGCCCAGGCGGTCCACCGCTTCCGGCCCGGAATGGATCGCGCCCAGCACATCGGCCAGCACCACCTGCCGGTCGATGCGGGCGAAATGGTCGCGAAAGAAGGGGCGCACGACCTGCGCCTTGTAGGCATCATAGCGCCGCGCCATCTCGCGCCCCAGTGACCCGCGCGCCCCCCCGACAGGCAGCGGCACGAAGGTCAGCACCGGAGAGCCCGCCAGATCGCCCGGCAGCAGGAACCGCCCCGGTGTCAGGTCCGGCAACCCGGCGGCACGGGCGGCGTGCAGATAGGCCGTGAACGCGTCGGTCAGCGCGCGCGCGCGCGCCTCGTCATGGCGGGCGGCCGGGTCGGCGGCGGTGATCTGCGCCAGCGCCTCCGCCGCGAAAGGCCGGGTTTCCATCCGCGCCAGAACCTCTTGCGACCATTGCGCATAGCTTTTGTCCAGAAGCACCAGATCCAGCAGCCATTCGCCCGGATAATCGATGATATCGACATGGCGCACCTGCGCGCCCCGCAGCCCCCCCAGAAGCCCGCCGGGGCGCACGCGGAACGACAGCCGCAGTTGCGAGATATGACGCGTGCTGTCGGGCCAGTGCGGATCAGGCCCGCTCAGCGCCGCAAGATGGCGTTCATATTCGAAACGGGGCAGGGTATCATCGGGCTGGGGTTGCAGGAACGCGGCCTGAATATGGCCCCCGGCGACCGCCTGCATCCGGCCCATGCGCCCGCGATCCAGCAGATTGGCCACCAGCGAGGTGATGAAAACGGTCTTGCCGGATTGGGCAAGCCCTGTGACGCCCAGCCGCAGGCTCGGCTCGAAAAACGCCTCTGACAGGGTGCTGGTGACGCCGGTTGCCACGCGGTCCACATTGCGAAACACCCCATCTGCCAGCCGACCGATCACCATCTGCATATCCCTTGTTCGCAGACCTAGATAAGGGGTGCGGCCAGGGGATGCCAGTGTCAGAGCCAGGAAAAGAACCCGTCAGGCGCGCGGGCGCGCAGGCGGGAGGCCAGATCGCGGCCAAGGTCTGCGCCATCGGCGATGGCGGCGCGGCCTTCCTCATACAGCCGCTCGGACCCGTCGGGGCGCAGGATCTCGCCGCGCATCCAGACAGTGTCGCCCTCCAGCAGCGCCAGCCCCGCGATCGGGGTCTCGCACGACCCGTCAAGCGTGGCGAGAAAGGCGCGCTCGACCGTCAGGCGCTGGGTCGTGGGCGTGTCGTTCAGCGGCGCAAGCAGCGCGGCCACGCGGTCATCATCGCTGCGCCGCTCGATCCCGATGGCGCCCTGCGCGATGGCGGGCAGCATGTCCTCGGGCGCGATGGCAGAGGATGCGACATCGGCCATGTTCATCCGGTTCAACCCGGCCATGGCCAGAAAGGTGCAATCGGCCACGCCCGCATCCAGCTTCTTCAGCCGGGTCTGCACATTGCCGCGAAATTCCACCACTTTCAGGTCGGGGCGGCGGCTGAGCAGCTGTGCACGGCGGCGCAGGCTGGACGTGCCCACGACCTGCCCCTGCGCGAGATCAGCCAGTGTCGCCACATGGCGCGAGACGAACGCATCGCGCGTATCCTCGCGCGGCAGGTAGCAGTCCAGCACCAGCCCGTCCGGCTGCAAGGTCGGCATGTCCTTCATCGAATGGACGGCGATGTCGATGCCGCCGGTCAGCATCGCTTCCTCGATCTCCTTGGTAAACAGCCCCTTGTTGCCGATCTCTTTCAAGGGTCGGTCGGCGTCGATCAGGCTGCGGTCATCGCCCGTAGTCTTGATCACCATGATCTCGAAGGCCGCTTCCGGCAGATCATGGGCTTCCATCAGACGGGCGCGGGTTTCATGCGCCTGCGCGAGTGCCAGCGGAGAGCCGCGCGTGCCGATCTTGAGGGGTTGGTCGGGGGTCGGGAAATCTGTGCTCATGCTGGCATGATTAGCCCCGGGCAGACGGCCACACAAGGGCAATGTGTAAACTGTGCTTGACAAAATCGGCCCGGATTGGGACGAGAGCACGAGCCTGAGGAGATGACCGCATGACCGCTTCCGCCCCGACCAAGACCATCCTGCGCGCGCTTGCAGGCGAAACCCTGCCGACCCCGCCGATCTGGATGATGCGGCAGGCCGGGCGCTACCTGCCGGAATACAAGGCGACACGGGCGCAGGCGGGCGATTTCCTGTCGCTGTGCTACAACCCGGACCTTGCCGCCGAAGTGACCTTGCAGCCGATCCGCCGCTACGGGTTCGACGCGGCCATCCTGTTTGCCGATATCCTGCTGGTCCCGCAGGCGCTGGGGGCGGATCTGTGGTTCGTAACCGGCGAAGGGCCGCGTCTTTCCACCATCACCGACCGCGCCGGGGTCGATGCCCTGAAGCCCGTCGAGGCGATTCACGACACCCTCTCGCCCATCTATGAAACCGTGAAGATCCTGCGGCGCGAATTGCCGCCCGAGACAACGCTGATCGGATTCGCGGGCGCGCCCTGGACTGTGGCCACCTACATGATCGCCGGGCGCGGCACGCCCGATCAGGCCCCGGCACACGCCATGCGCGAAGGCGCGCCCGAGGCGTTTGACGCGCTGATCGCGCGCATCACGGCGGCGACCATCGAGTATCTTTCCATGCAGATCGAGGCGGGGGCCGAGGTCGTCAAGATATTCGATTCCTGGGCCGGGTCGCTGAAGGGTGAGGCCTTCACCCGCTATTCGCTGGAACCGGCGCGCGAGATCATCACCGCGCTGAAGGCGCGCCATCCCGGCATCCCCATCATCGCTTTCCCGCGCGAGGCGGGCGAGGGCTATATCGGCTTTGGCCGCGCCACCGGTGCCGATTGCGTGGCACTGGACAATTCCGTGACGCCCGAATGGGCGGCACAGCATGTGCAGGTCGATGGCTGCGTGCAGGGCAACCTCGCCTCCAGCCATATGGTCACGGGCGGGCAGGCGCTGGTAGAGGCCACCGAACGCGTCGTCCGCGCGTTCCGGGGCGGGCCGCATATCTTCAACCTTGGCCACGGCATCACCCCCGATGCGGACCCCGAGAATGTGGCCCTGATGATCGAGACCGTGCGGACCTGCCGCTGACGGCAAGGCAAGGGCCGCGCTGGCCCGGACCAGTGCAGCCCGAACCGGTGCGGCGCGCGCGAACCTTTGCCGGGCAAGTCCCCGCGCTTGACGCCGGGGCTTGCCGCAGATGCCCGCGCGGGATTATGCTGCCTGCGCAGGATCAGGTCTATGGCCGCTTGACATATCCTGACAAAACCTAGGTTTCGCAGCGCGGTGCGCGAAGAACACGCTCCGGAAAACGGCAGGACGCGCGTGATAAGAATGCAAGCAGGGAGTTTCGAATGAACGAGTGGCTCAGGCAATTTCAGAGCATGGAAAAGCCGGAACAGGCAATCCGCGCGGTGGTGATCGGCGGCACGGCGCTGCTCTTGCTGATGGCGATGGTCGATGTCATTTCCGGCAAGCGCGAGCAGGCTGTGGCCGTGGCGCATCGGGTTGAAAGCAGCACAGCCGACATGGCGGCTGCCCCGGACACAGACGCGACCACGGACGCGGCAGATGAGGCTGCAATGGCCGACGCCGATGCGGTGGAGGATGCCCCGGAAGAGCTGGCGGCGGAAGACTCCGCAGACCTCGCAGCGGATGAAATCGAGGATACGGTGATGGCCGAGGCGGACGCGACCGAAGACATGGCCGCCGAGGAAGCCGCTGACGTGGCCGAGGATACGGTGATGGCCGAGGCAGAAGCCACCGAGGATGCGACCGAAGACATGGCCGCCGAGGAAGCCGCTGATGTGGCCGAGGATACGGTGATGGCCGAGACGGACGCGACCGAAGACGCGACCGAAGACATGACCGCCGAGGCCGCCACCGAGGCGGAAGACCCCGCCAAGACCGAAGCCGATGCGGGTGACGCGGCCCGCGATGACAGCGGCGTCTCGGCGCTTCTCGCATCAGCGGACCCGGCGAACGGCCAGCGCGTGTTCCGGCAATGCGGTGCCTGCCATGTCTATGATGCCGAGCAGAATCGCGGCGGACCGCATCTGGTCAATATCGTCGGGCGCGAGGTTGGTGTCGCCGAGGGCTGGCGCTATTCGCGCGCCCTGTCCGAACATGGCGGCGTCTGGAGCGTCGAATCGCTGCTGGCCTGGCTGGAAAACCCCGACAGCTATATTCCCGGCAACCAGATGGCCTTTCGTGGCTTGCGCAACGAACAGGACCGGATTGACGTGCTCGGCTTCCTCGAGGCCAACCGCGCCGACTGAGCCACGCTGACTGCGGACAGCGAACGTGGTAGCGCCGGGTGCATTCGCCCGGCGCTATGTCTGCAAGGCGCGTTCACACCCGGTGTCGCGCAGGGTCAGCGTTCAGGCGTTGAACAAGAAATGCAGCACATCCCCGTCGCGGACTTCATAGCTCTTGCCCTCGACGCGGAACTTGCCGGCTTCCTTCGCCCCCGCCTCGCCCTGATGGGCAATATAGTCGTCATAGGCCACGGTTTCGGCGCGGATGAAGCCGCGTTCGAAATCACCATGAATGACGCCTGCCGCCTGCGGCGCAAGCGTCCCAGTCGGGATGGTCCAGGCGCGCGCTTCTTTCGGGCCGACAGTGAAATAGGTCATCAGGCCCAGAAGCTGGTAGCCTGCGCGAATCAGCCGGTCCAGCCCCGGTTCCTCCAGCCCCATTTCCGACAGGAACAGCGCGGCCTCCTCGGCGTCAAGCTGGCTGATCTCTTCCTCGATCTGCGCCGAGATTACCACATGCGCGGCCCCTTGCGCGGCGGCCATTTCGGCCACGCGGGCCGACAGCGCATTT
>SLQN01000415.1 GCA_007131465.1 Paracoccaceae bacterium | reverse complement strand
TCTTGCAGACAATGACGCAGAAGCGGTTTCGCCATCTGCCCGTCATGGAGGGCGAGAAGATGATCGCGCTGATCTCGATCGGGGATGTGGTGGCCGCGCGGATGTCGGAATTACAACTGGAGAAAGACGCGCTGACTGGCATGATCATGGGGTATTGAGAGACCTTGCGCGGCGCAACCGGGCTTGCAACTTGCGTCGCAATATCGTTGCCTGCCCGGCAAGAGCCAGAACTGAGAGGCAGCCATGCGCATCGGGCTATATCCCGGAACTTTCGACCCGCTGACACTGGGCCATCGGGACATCATCACCCGTGCCGCGCAGCTTGTGGACCGTCTGGTGATCGGGGTTGCCATCAACCGCGACAAGGGGCCGATGTTCAGCCTCGAGGAGCGTGTGGCGATGATCGAGGCCGAGGTCGCCGGGCTGGAGGCAGGTATCGGCATCGAGATCGTGGCCCATCCCTTCGAGAACCTGCTGATCGATTGCGCGCGCGATGTGGGTGCATCCCTGATCATCCGGGGGCTGCGTGCGGTCACGGATTTCGAATACGAATTCCAGATGGTCGGCATGAACCGCGCCATGGATGACAGTATCGAGACGGTTTTCCTGATGGCCGAAGCCCGGCATCAGGCGATTGCATCGAAACTGGTCAAGGAGATCGCGCGTCTGGGCGGGGATGTGTCGAAATTCGTGTCCCCGCCCATCGAGGCTGCGCTGCTGGCAAAGCTCGGGCGCCGCGCCAGAAAGTGAGTTCAGCGCCCGTAAACGGCATGCGCCGCGAGTTTGGCGGCGTCGGGCTTGTAGATGTCCAGATCGATCGCAACCTCCAGCGGCATGTTCTCGAGTTCGGACTTCGTACGCAGATAGGCCGCGCGCTGTCGCAGACGCGCCTGGATCGTTGTCAGAATTGCAGACATGTTGGCATCCTTTCGCTTGGTGCTCGGTCTTGCCCCCAAGATGGGCCATGCTGCGGCGCAGCACAAGCGTCATGGATGCAAGCCCGACTTGCGCTGCTTGCATATGTTTGCGGTAACACCAGTTGGGCATGAAAAAAGGGGCGCCGCGCGCCCCTTGTACCGTCATGCCGGAAGATGCAGGTCACATCCGCGCGGCGACATTTTCCCAGTTTACCAGTTTCTCAAGGAAATTCGAAAGGTAAGCCGGGCGCTTGTTGCGGAAGTCGATGTAATAGCTGTGTTCCCACACGTCGCAGCCCAGAAGGGCGGTCTGGCCGAAGCAGAGCGGGTTCACACCATTCTCGGTCTTGGTGACCTTCAACGAGCCGTCCTGATCCTTCACCAGCCAGCACCAGCCGGACCCGAACTGTCCTGCACCGGCGGCGGCGAAGTCCTCCTTGAACTTGTCGACCGACCCGAAGCTTTCGACCAGGGCCTTTTCCAGCGCGCCCGGCATGCCGGTTTTCCCCGGACCCATCATTTCCCAGAACTGGACATGGTTCCAGTGCTGGCTGGCATTGTTGAAGATGCCCGACTGGGCCACAGCGCCGTTCTGATAGGTCCCGGTGATGATCTCCTCGACGGATTTGCCTTCCCACTCTGTCCCGGAAATCAGCTTGTTGCCATTGTCCACATAGGCCTTGTGGTGAATGTCATGGTGAAATTCCAGCGTCTCGGCGCTCATGCCAAGGCTGGCAAGCGCGTCATGGGCATAGGGAAGGTCAGGAAGGGTAAAAGCCATGTTTTCCTCGTCTGTTGTTATGAATTGTCTGTTCTGAATAAGGGTCCTTCCCGGGCCGAGGTCAAGGGGCGGGCGGAAATAAGTCCGATCGCTCAGCCGTGCAAGCCGGGCTCGGAACCCGGGGCGGCGGCAGTGCGAAGCAGGTCGAACATATAGCCAGCCACCGACCGGAAGCAGATCAGCATCGCCGTATCCGGGGCGGAAACCCAGATCGCGGCGGGCACCTGCGCGGCGCGTGTGCGGCGCAGGTCGCCTTCGGCAAGCGCGCCGAACTCCACCGGGCACAGCTTCGCCAGCGCATCGCGCCAGAGCGGCCCCGACAGAGTGAAGACTGCCCGCGCGTCTGAGACATCGGCCAGCGTGACAAATTCGCCTGCAAGGGCTTGCGACAAGGTTGTCACCAGGGGCGCGGCCTTGGCATATGGGCACAGGATCAGCACCTCGTCCGGGGACATCCAGGCGACTGCGTGATCCCCGTTGCGCGTAACCTTGCGCTGGTCGGGCAGGGCGCAGCCTGTGGCCTGCAAAACTGCCTGCGAAATCAGGTCAGACCCTATGTCACCGCGCAAGGCGACCATGCCTTGCATGCCCGCCTCGCGGACCGTGACGAACCCTGCGAATTGCGCACCGGGAAGCGCGCTTGTTGTCATGTCAGACATTCTGCCTGGCCCCTTCCTTGTCATACAGCACCGGGTCCACGATTCGTGCCTGAATCCTCTCTGGCCCGTCGCCTGCGAATTGCAGCGTTGTCCCGATCCGTTCCGGCCCGCCTTCGACCAGCCCCATCGCGATGCCGCGCCCCAATGTCGCCGAATAGTAGCTGGACGTGACGCGTCCTTCGGTGCGCGCCTGCCCGTTCGCATTCGCGCCCCCCGCCAGCGCCAGCGCACCATGCGGCAGGACCGAGCCATCAAGGGTTTCCAGCCCGACCAGTTGCCAGCGTGTCGGGCTGGTCATGGCTTCACGCTCCATCCCGCGCTTGCCCAGGAAATCGGCCTTCTTCTTGCTGATGGCCCAAGCCAGGCCAAGGTCTTGCGGGATCACCGTGCCGTCGGTTTCATCCCCGATCATGATGAAGCCCTTTTCGGCGCGCAGGATATGCAGCGCCTCGGTCCCGTAGGGCATGATGCCCGTATCCGCGCCCGCCGCCATCAGCGCGTCCCAAAAGGCGCGGCCCTGCGAGGCAGGAACCGCAACCTCGAAGCTCAATTCGCCCGAGAAGCTGATGCGGAAGACGCGCGCGTCGAACCCGCCCAGGGTCCCCGCGCGCCAGTCCATGAAAGGCAGGGCGGCGGCGCTGACATCCATGCCGCCCAGACGCTCCAGCACCTCCCGGGCCTTTGGTCCGACAACGGCTATTTGCGCGAATTGCTCGGTCAGGTTGAGGGTATGCACCTTCCAGTCCCACCATTCGCATTGCAGCCAGTCTTCCATCCAGCCATGCACATGGTCTGCGCCGCCCGAGGTGGTGTGGACAAGAAAGCTGTGCTCATCAATCCGGGCAACGACCCCGTCATCCATCAGAAAGCCGTTTTCGTTGCACATCAGCCCGTAGCGGCATTTGCCGGGTTTGAGCGTGCTCATCATGTTGGTGTAGAGCATATCGAGGAACCGGCCCGCATCCGGCCCCGAAACAAGGATTTTCCCAAGGGTGGATGCGTCCAGCAAACCGAGGTTCTCGCGCACATTCCTGACTTCGCGGTTCACGGCATCCTGCCGCTTTTCGCCCGGGCGCAGATAGGTGTAGGGCCTGCGCCACTGGCCCACCGGTTCCCAGTCCGCACCGTTTGCGGCGTGCCAGTCATGGATCGGCGTGCGGCGCAGCGGCTGGAAGATCGCGCCGCGCGCCTCGCCTGCGATCGCGCCAAGGGATATGGGCGTGTAGGGCGGGCGGAAGGTGGTTGTTCCGGTTGCCGGGATAGGTTGACCCAAAGCATCAGAAAGAACCGCCAGGCCGTTGATATTGCTTAGCTTGCCCTGATCCGTCGCCATGCCCAGCGTGGTGTAGCGCTTGGCGTGTTCGACTGATCTGTAGCCTTCGCGCGCGGCCAGTTGCACATCGGCAACCTTGACGTCGTTCTGAAAATCCAGCCACATCTTCATGCGCAGGTCGTATTCGGCATTGCGCGGCATCATCCAGACGGGCTCCATCGCCGCCTCATCCGCCATGGTGTCCTGAGCGGGAGGGGCAGGTGTCGCTGTTGCGTCAAACGCTTGCGCGGCGTCGAGCCCTGCTGCATGTGCGCCCGCCAGCACCGCCCCCATTGCCCCGTCCGCAGCCCCACAGGCCCGCACGACCCCTGCGCCATCATGGCCCAGCGGCGGGCGGTCAGGGTCGGGGCGAAAGAAGCTGCCCTTCGTATCCCAGACCAGCTTGCCCCCGCAATGCGACCACAGATGCACAACCGGCGACCAGCCGCCCGACATGGCGACGGCATCGCAGTCGAAGGTTTCGGTAAAGGCCGTGCCCTTGCTGTCGATGCGGCAGACCTCGACCCCGGTGACGCGCTTGCCGCCCTTCACCTTGCGGATGCCCTTGCCCGTCAGCACGCGGATGCCAAGGGCGCGTGCCTCTTGCGGCAAGGTGCCGTTCGCCTCATGCCGCGCATCAATCAGGGCCGGCACGCCGACCCCGGCCTTGCGCAGCGCAATCGCGGTGCGATAGGCGTCGTCGTTGTTGGTCACGACAACCACGTCGCGCCCCGGTGCGACGGCAAAATTCACCAGATAGTCGCGCATGGCGCTTGCCAGCATCACGCCCGGAACATCGTTTCCGGCGAAAGACAGCGGGCGCTCGATCGCCCCGGTTGCCGTGATGATCCGACCTGCGCGCAGCCGCCACAACCGGTGACGCGGCGCGTCCTGTCCGGGGGCATGGTCCGTCAACCGTTCATAGCCCAGCACATAGCCATGATCATGCACACCCGCTCCCATGCAGCGCAGGCGAAGCTGGACATTCGTCATGGTTTCAAGCGTTGCGACAGTGGTCTTGATCCAGTCCTGGGCGGGTTTTCCGTCGATCACCACGCCATCCACCGGGGCGCGCCCGCCCCAATGCGCGGTCTGTTCCCACAGGGCGACCTTCGCGCCCGCCTGCGCCGCTGTCAGTGCGGCCTGAAGCCCGGCGATCCCGCCGCCTATGACCAGCACATCCGCGAAGGCGTAAATCTGCTCATAGCGGTCCGGGTCGCGCGCCTTAGTCGGCGGGGCCTTGCCCAGCCCGGCAGACCGGCGGATGATCGGTTCGTAGATGTGTTTCCAGAAGGCGCGCGGCTGCAGGAAGGTCTTGTAATAGAACCCGGCCGTCAGGAATTGCGGCACAAGGCTGTTGAGCGCCAGCAGGTCGAAGTCGAGGCTCGGCCAGTGGTTCTGGCTTTCGGCAACAAGTCCGTCAAACAGTTCGGTCGTGGTGGCGCGCTGGTTGGGTTCATACGCATCGCCCTTGCCGAG
>SLQN01000059.1 GCA_007131465.1 Paracoccaceae bacterium | reverse complement strand
TCTTCGCAGTGGGAGACTTCAAGAGGAGCTTTCAGACCGACAAGCCTGGCCGCATTCAGTCCGTTAGGACAGGACTCTTGCACAGTATGACCCCATTTTTCCGCTTCCGGAAGCTCGACGCAGAGTATGCGCGGGGCAAGCCCCAGTTCTTCTGAAATGGCCTGTGCCGACCAGAAATGCTGGACGATGTGCGGCCCCCCGCTGGCGAGGATCAGGGTGCTGCGCACCGGGACGGAGCGGGCGCCTTTGCGTACCAGTATGCCGGGCACGTTGTTGTGCTTTAGCTGGGACAGTACACTGGAGAAGCTGTCGGACTGTTCCGGACCGAATTGCAGTTTCTGGCCCGCGACCGGATGCCCAAACGCTCGGACCTCGTGGCCAATTACACCCGCGTGCTGGATGCGGCTGCAGGAAAGAAAGTGTATTTCCGTACGCTCGATATCGGGTCGGACAAGGTCATGCCCTACATGAACCGCCCCGACGAGCCGAACCCGGCGATGGGCTGGCGCGCGCTGCGGGTGGGGCTGGACAAGCCGGGCGTGCTGCGCATGCAGCTTCAGGCGCTCATCCGCGCGGCCAATGGCCGGGCGCTGAGCGTGATGTTCCCGCTGGTTGCCACGGAAAGCGAATTCACCCGCGCCCATGACATGCTGATGCGCGAGATCGAGCGCGAACGCAGGCTGGGCCATGCCCTGCCCGCTGATGTGCAGGTCGGCGCAATGCTGGAAACCCCGTCACTGGCCTATGCCCCGCGCAGTTTCTTCGAGGCGGTGGATTTCATCTCGATCGGCGGCAATGACCTCAAGCAGTTCTTCTTCGCTGCGGATCGCGAGAATGAACTGGTCCGCCGCCGCTATGACACGCTCAATGTCAGTTTCCTGACCTTTTTGCAGGTCATCGTGGATCGGTGCTATGAGGCGCAGACGGACCTGTCCTTCTGTGGCGAGGATGCAGGCCGCCCGATCGATGCGCTGGCGCTGGCCGGGATCGGGATTCCCTCGCTGTCGATGCGCCCCGCCTCTGTCGGGCCGGTGAAATCGCTGATCCGGCGCGCGAATCTGAACGCGGTATCTGAACTGATCGCGCGCGTGCAGGCGCGCGGTCTGGAAAGCGCGCGACCTGCGCTTCTGGAGTATGTCGCCACGCTGGTCGAGTAAGCGGGGCGCGCGCGGCCCCGGTCCGTTGCCGACCATCCCGCGCCCTGCCCCAACGCGCGATCCGGTTCAGTCCTCGCCGTGGCGTGTAACTGCGCCTGTGATGCCCGCCCAGGCGCCCGGCGTCAGTTCCAGCCCCAGCACACGCGCCGGGTTGGTGGGGGGGGGCATGACAACGCCCTCCAGCCGGACAAAGCCGAAGCGGCTGTAATATGGCGCATCGCCGACCAGAAGCACCCGGTCCCACCCCAGCGCCTGCGCCCGTCTCAGGCTTTCGCGCATCAGCCAGCCGCCCAGACCCTCGCCCTGATGAACGGGATGTACCGCAATCGGCCCCAGCAGTAGTACATCGACCAAGCCGATCTGCACCGGCCAATAGCGAATCGCGGCGGCCAGCCCGTTTTCATCGCGCAGGATCAGGCAAAGATCGGCAACGGGGGCGACGCTATCGCGCAGCCGGTAAGACGACAGCGCCTCGCGCCCCGGTGCGAAACACAGGTCATAAAGCGCCTCGACCTCCCACCAGTCGGCAGGCGTTTCCTGATGAAGCTGCATCGCATGTTCCCTGGCCGCTATCGGCGCTGGCAGCGCGCCTAGCATGCCGCTAGGGTGCGCGCAAACAGATCGCAGGAGCGCGCATGTTCTACGAACCGAAATCGGGCCACGGCCTGCCGCATAACCCGTTCAACGCCATCGTCACCCCGCGCCCCATCGGCTGGATTTCGACGCGCGGCGCGGACGGGCAGGACAACCTTGCGCCCTATTCCTTCTTCAATGCCGTGGCCTATGTGCCGCCGCAGGTGATGTTCGCCTCGACCAGCGCCAAGCCTGATCGCGACGGGACGAAGGATTCGGTCGCCAATATCCGCGACACGGGCGTGTTCTGCGTCAATGTCGTGGAATATGCCGCGCGCGATGCGATGAATGCGACATCCGGTCCCTGGCCGCGCGCTGTGGATGAATTCGCGCATGCAGAACTGGCGCGGGAAGAATGTCGGATGATCCCGGCGTCCCGCGTGGCCGACGCCCCCGCCGCGCTGGAATGCCGCCTGACCCAGATCGTGACGCTTGAAGGCGCGGCGAATTTCCTAGTGCTGGGCGAGGTCATCGGCGTGCATTTGCGCGACGATTGCGTGGTAGACGGGACTTTCGACATCACGCGGTTCCAGCCACTGGCGCGCTGCGGCTATCGTGATTACGCGGTCGTGCGCGATGTCTTCAGCCTCGCCCGACCGGGCGAATAACCGGGCTGCGGCCGCGCGGCCCGGAACGGCAATGGAGTGCAGTTCAGCCCTGCACGATCCGCAGCGCTTCGCGTCGGGCCGCCGCACTCAACCCCGCGCCCGGACCATCCAGAAACCCTGTCACCGCCGCCGGGTCCCGGCGTGACAACTCGCGCAGCCACCACGCAATCGCCTTTTGCATGAAGCGGTCCCGGTCCGGGACCAGACGCGCCGCCCAATCCAGAACGCGCGCGCGGGCCGCGCGCTCGGCAGGGTTGGGAAAGGGCAGCCGCGCGAAGGGCAGAGTCATCACCAGCGCCGCGCGCCGCGTCCAGAGGTTCGGCGCCTCCAGCCAGCCCGCGACCGCATCCAGTCGGCGCGTGTCGGCCTGCAACCGCTTGCCCCCGGCGATGGCCGCGTGGTCGGCCAGCGCCCAACTGTCAAAGCCCTGCGCCCAATCCGCGATGATCTGCCAGACCTGTTCATCATCGGGCCGGATGCGCGCCTGCGTCAGCAGTTTCGCGGCAAAGATGCCCCCCTCGTGCACATCGCCGTGCCACAGGTCCTGCGCCAGTGCGCAGCGCTCCCGCAAGGGCAGCGCGCGGCGCATGTCGCGCGCCAACCCGTCAAGAACAGCCGCAGGAACACCCAGAAAGACCCGCCCGGTCTTGTGATAGGCGGCCATCTCGGCGGCCTTGTCGGCATCCCCCAGCGCGCGCAGGTCAGTGACAAGCTGCGCCGCCGTGGTCATTCCACTGTCACCGATTTGGCAAGGTTGCGCGGCTGGTCCACATCTGTCCCGCGATGGAGTGCCGTGTGATAGGCGATCAGTTGCGCGGGAACCGCATAGACAATAGGCGCGATGAATGCGGGAACCGAGGGCATCTGCAACTGGTAGGGCACGTCACCCGCATGGGCCAGCCCCTGCGCGTCAGAGATCAGCAGCACCTTGCCCTGCCGGGCCATGACTTCCTGCATGTTCGACACTGTCTTCTCGAATAGCCCGTCGAACGGCGCGAAGACGATCACAGGCAAATCCTTGTCCACCAGCGCAATGGGGCCGTGCTTCAGTTCACCCGCTGCATAAGCTTCGGCATGTATATAGCTGATTTCCTTTAGTTTCAATGCGCCTTCCAGCGCCAGCGGAAACATCACGCCCCGCCCCAGGAACAAGACATCGCGCGCCCGCGACAACAGTTCCGACAGACGCCTGATGTCTTCCTCGCGGTCCAGCGCCTGCGCCACATAGCCCGGCACGGTGCGCAGGTCCTCCAGATGGGCTGCGAAGTCGCGCGCGTCCAGCACGCCGCGTTGCAGCCCGGCCTGCAGGGCCAGAAGTGCCAGCACCTGCAACTGCGCCGTGAAGGCCTTGGTCGAGGCAACCCCGATTTCGGGCCCGGCATGGATGGGCAGCGCCACATCACTTTCGCGCGCGATCGAGGATGTGGGCACATTGATCACCGACACGACCTGCGCGACATGGGGCTTCACATGGCGCAGCGCGGCCAGCGTATCGGCTGTTTCCCCCGACTGGCTGACGAACAGCGCCATGTTGGACGGCCCCAGCACCGGGTCGCGGTAACGAAATTCCGAGGCGATATCCAGTTCCACCGCAAGCCCGGCATATTTCTCGAACCAGTATTTCGCCACCTGACAGGCATAATGGGCCGTGCCGCAGGCAACCATGATCAGCCGGTCTGTCGCGGAAAAATCCAGTTCCGGAGGCAGCGTGATACCCGTGCTGCCCGGCCCCGCATAGCACCCCATCGCGGCCTGAAGGACACCCGGTTGTTCGGCCATTTCCTTGGCCATGAAATGCTTGTGACCAGATTTGTCGACGCGCGCCGTATCCAGGTTGATGCGCGTCATGGCGCGGTTTGTCTGACGGTCCTCGGCGTCGAAAATCTGGGCACCGTCATGCGTCAGCACCGCCCAGTCGCCTTCTTCCAGATAGGTGATGCGATCGGTCAGGTCGGCCAGCGCGATGGCGTCCGAGCCCAGATACATCTCGCCCGTGCCATGCCCGATACACAGGGGCGATCCGCGCCGCGCGCAGATGATCAGGTCTTCCTCGCCCTCGAACAGGAAGGCCAGCGCGAACGCCCCTTCCAGCCGCTTGAGCGTGCTGCGCGCGGCTTCAATCGGCGACACGCCCTGTTCCAGATACTGGCTTGCAAGATGCACGATGGTTTCGGTGTCGGTTTCGCTGCTGAACTGCGCGCCCTCGGTGGTCAGCTCGTCGCGGAGCGCGCGAAAATTCTCGATGATCCCGTTATGCACCACCGCCACGCGACCCGCGCGGTGCGGGTGGGCATTGGCAACGGACGGCCCACCGTGCGTGGCCCAGCGCGTATGACCAATGCCCACGCGCCCCGGCAGCGGGGCATGCACCAGCGCGTCCGACAGGTTGATCAGCTTGCCGACCGCCCGGCGCAGGTCAAGCTGTCCGCGATTGACCGTCGCGATGCCTGCACTGTCATAGCCGCGATATTCCAGCCGCTTCAATCCATCCAGGATCTGCGGCGAGACTTCGTGTTTCCCCAGAATTCCGATAATGCCACACATCTGCCCTCAGCCTTTCGTTTGCGCGGCCTTCATGGCGCGCAGCCTGTCCATCAGCCGCTTGCCAAGACCGGGCTTGTTTTCCTGCTTCGCCCGCCCCAGCGCCAGCGCGCCGTCCGGCACATCCTCGGTGATGACCGAGCCGGAGCCCGTCAGCGCGCCCGCCCCCACCCGCACTGGGGCGACCAGCATCGTGGAGGACCCGATGAACGCGCCTGCGCCGATTT
>SLQN01000012.1 GCA_007131465.1 Paracoccaceae bacterium | reverse complement strand
GTTGCGGATCGTCAAACGATCCGACACCGCCAAAGGCTTCCGGGTGCTGCCGCGCAGATGGGTCGCGGAGCGCACATTTGCAGGGCGCGGCCGTTGCCGCCGACTTGCACGGGACCGGGAAAAATTTAGAGAGAGCGCCGAGGCCCGGGTTCTGGTCACCCATATCCGGCGCATGACCCGCCTCCTTGCAAGAGCCTGAAATCGTGCGCTCCATTTTGACTCCGACTCTTATACCGCATTGGCACCTGTCACGGCACTGGATCATCTCAGTGCTCAGGCGGTGGGCTCGACTGCTTCCACCGAAATTTCCACATCCATGCGCGGTATTTCCGCTTGCAGGGTCAGGAAACTGCCCGATACCGGTGCGACCTGGGTGATATGGCGGGCGACTGCGACGGCGATCAGGTTGGCCGCGCCGAGCGCGCGATTGGTTGGGTCAAAGGGTATCCAGCCCGCGCCGGGGACGAACACTTCGACCCAGGCATGGGTCGAGCCCTGCCCGGCCGATCCGACAAGCTCTTGCGACGGGTCGAACATGTAGCCTGACACAATCCTTGCCCCGAAGCCCAGTGTGCGGACCGCTTCCGCGAACAGGACGGCAAAGTCGCGGCACGACCCCCGGCCCCGGTCCAGCGTTTCCAGCGGGCCTTGCGTGCCCATGTCCTCGCGGCTCTGATAGGCGATCTGCACGGAAACGCCGTTGCTGACATCCTTCAGGAGCGACAGCGTATCGGTTGGCCGCTGCATCACGAAGCGCTCGACCCAGTCCGACAGCCGCCCCGCATCATCGGCATATTGCGGGTAGGCCAGCTGGCCAAGATCAATCCAGTCCTCGTCGGAATAGCGGAACGGATAGGTCTGCGCTGCGGCGGCAATGGCAAAAACGGGCCAGCGCGCAGCGTTCATGGCCAGTGTCATCCGGCTTTCGATCACCAGACACTCCGACATGTCCCGAAATAATGCTGTCGCGATCGAATTGCCCGCGACATCGTGCGACCATGTTACATCCGCCTCGGGCGATATGGTCAGATCGAACGACAAGAGCTTCAGCTCCCGTGTCTCTCGCGGGCGCAGCATCATGCGGTGCGGCCCCAGCGACACGGGCGACTGAAAGGAATACGCGGTCTTGTGGGTAATGCGGATATCGGGCATCGCTAAAGCCGACCGCCGCCAGCGGGCACAGCCGATTTCCACTGCGCCGAGCCCTTGCAGCGCCGGCAAATCCGTTCGCCAAAGCCCTCGCTTTGAAAGACAGTTCTGCACCGAAGACAGGTCCGTTTTGCAGGCACGTCACGCAGGGAACGGGCGGGGTCGAGCGATTCCGGGAGGGGTTCGGTCATGGGGTGCGGTCCTTGCGTCTGAAAACAGCGCCATATCACGAAGCGCAGATCGGAGGGGGGTTGGCAACCGGACTCCTTGTCCTTCCGGTTTCGCGTAGCCTTGGCCTGCGCCCGAGAGGTCACCGCCCGCCATGCCCTGCTGCCCTTATCGCAGCGACTGCATGTTCACGCTTGTGGTCCCCGAGCCGGATGTCTTTGATCGTAACCACCCATATTCCGTTGCGTTCCCGAATGTAACCCTCTTGCCCGGGGATCCCGCTGGTCCAGACAGACCAGAAAGCGGCGGTTATGGCGTTTCTTCTGCTGGAAGGCTGCCAGCATCGCTGCAGCCGAAGGGGTGCGCGACAAGTTCGGTGACATGCCCCCCGGCCTGCTGGAGGTCACGATCCATGATCGGGTGCAATTCGGTCCGGCCCGGAAAACGCGGATCCGGCCCTCGGGTTGAGCACGGATCGCAGCATGCCGAAGGGATCGAAACGCTGATCCAGGGTAGCGCCAGCGTGCCTGCGCACAGGTCAGTTGCGCTCTCCCTGCTGCCACGACACGTTCAGAACCGCCCGCGCCGGGCGTGAACAGAATGTCAGACGGTGATCCTGTCCATGCGGTAATTTGCGCGATCGGGTGGCCTCAGAGGCCGCCACCACCGCCACTCATGCCGGTGAAGATGCCAAATGCGCTGAGCAGCCAAAGGATGACTGCGATCACGATGACCACATTGAGTATTTTTTTGATCTTGGGATCCATCGGGATGTAGGTGTTGACCAGCCACAGCAGGACGCCGACGACGATAAGTGTGATGATCAGGGAAATGAGAGGCATATCCGGTATCCTTATGATGTGAGGCCAATGCAATCATATCGGGCACAGCGTCGTCCGACAGGTTGGCTGAAACAATACAGGCGGGGCCTTGTCTTCATACTGATCGACGTTAGCGGGGGAAGTCGCATCAGGAGAGTTTCGTGACACGACAGCAGACTGATCTGCATCAGCCGCCCGGCGCGCTGTCCGCGCTACTATGGATAACAGGCACGCGGCTATCGGGTTCGCATGCCGCCAGCGGCGCAAGGCCTGGCCCTGCGCGGAAAGGACGTCTGCATGTCCAGAATGGATCATTTCCGACAGGGGGGAACCCCGTTCGATGGTTTTCTCTATGCCGATCTCGGGCAGGACCGGGCCGGGAACACGGTCAGCGTCCTGTCCGCTCTCGCGCGTCTGGGACACGACCCTTGGGACGAGGCCGCAGACCTGTCGGCCCTGCCAAGGGCAGGAGCGCGGGCCCGGCTTGCAGAGATGCTGGCAAGGTTTCGAGATGTTCCCGATTGTGGAAGTGATCCCACGCCGACTGTCGAACGGCTTGTCGCCTTGCTACCGAATGCGTCGCAGTTAAGATTCCGGTAATCGGAAGCTTGTGCCTGTCGCGATCCTTGTGCCCGCCGCGATCAGCGTCGCATTGCATCGCGCAGCAGCAGTGCCGCGCCGATGACAACCCCGGCGATCCCCCCCAGCAGATACAACATCGTGTTATCCGTGTAGCGGCCTGTCAGGGCTTCGGAAATCTGGTCAACCGGCGCGTTCGACGCGCGCCATGCAATGACCAGCAGCACGACGCCAAGAACAAGCACGACAAGTCCAATGATGCGGGACTGGGACATTTGATTTCTTTCATTGAAGGGTGACGCGGGGTGCGGTTCCGACCGGGGACAGCCCATAGCACCGCGATGCAAGGATGGCATACAGGGTTTTCCCACTGTGGCGCTTACCTCGATCAGTCCTGTCGTTTGCAAGTCGCAATACCCTGAAGGTCTTGGCAAGGCGGATCGTCTGGCCAACCCGACGACGATCAGCGGGCTTCGCCCCCGACCTGACCCGTTGGCCCCGCCTTGCAGCCTCAGCCAGAATTGGACCCGGACATGAAACAGACCTCACTCAGATCGACCACAGCCATCCTGGTGGTGCTGTCAATGGTTCAGCCACTGCCAATGCTTGCGCAATCCGCCAGTAACCTTCTTGCAGAAGGTGATGGCGCATCGCCGGTGCTGGACGGCGCTGACGCGCTGGATATTCCGATGTCGTCCCAACAGTTCTGTATCGATCAAGGCATAACCGATGCGCTGGAATGTGTGCTCCTGATTGATGAGCGCGACGCAGGAGAAGCGGCTGAAGAACAGGCGGCAGAGGCCGCAGCAGAGGCGCAGGCGGAGGCTCAGGCCACTGTCGCCGCAGAGGAGGCCGAGGCAGAGGCAGAGGCTGAAGCAGCAGCCGAAGCAGACGCCGCCGCAGCCTCAGACACCGCCGCTGAAATTGAGGCAGAGGCCGATGTTGCGGCAGAGGCAGAGGCGGACGCCGCCGCCGAAGCAGATGCCGAGGCCGATGCAGCGGAAGAGGCAGAGGCCTCGGCTGCGACTGATGCTGCAGCCGAGGCTGCCGCGGACGAGGCTGAAGTCCGCGCCCGCGAGAGCGCGGAGACGGCACGCGAAAATGAAGCCGCTGCCCGCGCTGCGATTGCTGCCCGCGAGGAGCAGGAGGCTGCGGACCGCGCGGCCGAAGACGATGCAGCGGCGACCGACATGGACGACGACGCGGCAGCGACACAAGCTGCGATTGACGCGGCAGCACAAGCAGAGGCCGATGCCGCATCAGACCCGGCTGATACCGCAGACACCACCGCCATGGACGATGCAGCCACCCTGACTGCGCAGGCCGCAGCCGACGCGATGGCACAGGAGACCGACGCCGCGACCCTCGCCGGTTCGGATACGGAAACCGAAGCGGAAGAAGTGACCTCCGAGGTTCTGACCGAGGACACGCTGCGTTCCAGCGACGAGGAATTCGAGGAACTGACCGATGGTGCGGAACCGGAGGCAGAGCGTCAGCGCGGGTTGAGCGATCTGGAGCGCGCGGGCCTTATCGGTCTTGGTGCGGTCGCAGTCGGTGCGATCCTTTTGAATAATCAGCGTGTCCAGCAGCGCACCGGCGACAGGGTGATTCTGGTCGATGATGCGGGCACATATACTGTGCTGAAGGATGATGACGCGCTGTTGCGCGTGCCCGGTTCGGAAGTGCGCACGGAACGGTTCACCGATGGCTCGACCCGGACGACCGTGATCCGCGCGGATGGAACAAGGATCATTACGGTGCGCGATGTCAATGGACGGGCGCTGCGCCGTGTCCGCGTCGAAGCAGATGGGCGCGAACACCTGCTGATCGATGACACGCGGACCTTCCAGCCCGTTGTCCTACGAGATCTTCCCCCCCCGATCCGCGACACGATAGACTATCAGGCCGCGACCGACCGGGAAACGCTGCGCCAGGCCCTGCTGGCCGCAGACCGCCGCGATCTGGGCCGCAGTTTCAGCCTGCGGCAGGTGCGCGAGATCGTGGAAGTGCGCCAACTTGCGCCCGAGATCAATCTGGGCGGGATAACCTTTGACACGAACTCTGCTGCCATCCCGCCCACGCAGGCGGAAGATCTACGCGAAATGGGTCTGTTGCTGGCCGAACTGGTGCGTGACGATCCGACCGAACTGTTCCTGATCGAAGGCCATACCGACGCGGTCGGGGAGGCGGGCTATAATCTGCTGCTGTCCGATCGCCGGGCGGAGTCGGTTGCGCGGGCCTTCAGCGAATATTTCGGGGTCGCGGCGGAGAACCTGATTGTTCAGGGCTATGGCGAACGCTTCCTGAAAATCCCGACCCAGAGCGCCGAGCGTCAGAACCGCCGTGTCTCCGTGCGCCGGATCACGGCCCTCGTGCGGCAGAACTGAACGGGGCGCGCGGTCGGGCGGCGGTATCGCCCGACCTGCAAACGGCCCGAAAGGGAAGGGCGGCCCG
>SLQN01000520.1 GCA_007131465.1 Paracoccaceae bacterium | reverse complement strand
TTTCCAGAATTTCGGTTTCGGCCTGTTCCTCCGTCCAGAACCCCACGGCAACCTGCCGCGTGACATTGCGCGAGACATCATGGGCATGATTGCTCTGAAACAGGAACATCGTTAACTCGAAAACAAGCAGGATTATTGCAATCAGAAGTGGCAACCAGATTACGAGTTCCACAGTCGCGCTGCCCGACTCATCACGCGCAAATTTCATACTCAGGTCTCCCGACGAGCCACAGTTGTGGCGTGAGATACGGTGACTTCGCGAATTGTCTTAAATATGGCTGTATAGGGACTTTTTTGTGGCAACCGATAGCTTGCAGATGTGCCAGCCATGCTTTTCTCTTCGGGTCAGGTTGTATCCTGACACGGATGCTCTCGGATCGCGGGAAAATGTCCGTTGTGGAATGATTTGGAACAGGTGGCTTGATTTTGGTCCGGAGGGCGCTGACTCTGTTTGTCGAGGTTATGCTGCTTGGTGCTGATGCATCAAGCGCCGGTTCTGGATCATCTGTGCTTTGATCGTCTTCCTTTCTGCAAGGATGCAAGGCCGCGGCGAAATTAGACACCAGCGGGTGTCAGATCGCCAAGGCTCTCGTGGTGACGGTAGTTGTTGTAATGCACGACAAAAGCGGCGATGGCGGCGTCAAGCGCGCCTTGCAGATAATGGCTTTCCAGCAGGATGCGGTTCTTGAGGGTTTGCTGCCAACGCGCGATCTTGCCCTGCGTCTGCGGGGGATTGGGCGCACCGCAGGCGTGATTCATGCCGTGTTTGCCAAGGGATCTGGCAAGGCCATCGGCGATGTATGCGCGTTTGCATCTGAAACACAACCGCGTGGCAATGAACGCCCGGATCAATTGCTGATCACGCTCATACCCGGACGGCTTGGCGCGTTCTGCGAACCGGTGCTCACCCCTTCAGATACTTCTTGATCCCTCAGCCGTCTGTCCCGGACCGATGGCGACCAACGGCTTCGATCCGCAAGATGCCGGTCTCGCGCGCCACAGCCCGGATGCTGCGGTCATCCCTCAGGACCCACCCACGGATCTTCATTGCCTTCTCGATCAGCAACATCTGCTCTGCCTCCGTGCCAAAGCGCACGGAGGCTAACAATGCAGGTGGTCATTTTAAGATTATCATGACCCACGCAAATGGGTCACTGTTGCGCGCCGTTTCACAGACAATACCTGAGATCTTATAGCCAACCAAGCCATGCGGCATGATCCGCATGGCAGGCCGACCCATAAACTGCGCCGCCCTGCCGTAAATAAGATTACCAATTCGCGTAAGCCAAGTATTTTCCTGTCATCTCGACCTTTACACGGTCCCCTTTAGGATGGGGAACGCGGCTGATAACCATGTCAAAATCGATAGCGGACATGATACCATCCCCGAATTCTTCTTGAATCAGTGCCTTCATAGTGGGGCCGTAGACGCCCACAATCTCGTACAGGCGGTAGATGCACGGGTCGGTCGGCACTGCCTGCTCCCAGAGCTTGGTGGGGTACTCCTCAAGCACCTCTTGCGCCTCGGCTGGCAGGTCAAGCAGAGCGACAAGGGCCGCGGCCTTGTCTGCGGGCATGGAGTTCATTCCCATGCAGGCGGAATGTGTGAAAACAGGCGACAGGCCAATCCCTTCTGCAATCTCCGCCCATTTCATGCCATTGCGCTTTTTGGCAGCCAGAATCAGGGCGGTGACATCTTCTTTCGTCAGCATCTCTGCGGCGCTCATCAGGTCTTTCATCGAGTTTCTCCTTCCTGTGGGTGTTTTCTTGCAGTTTCAGCCGTTGACGGCCTTCAAACGGGTTGGCGATGGTTTCGGCTCCGGATCAGGTGTGGTTTCGCTCAAGTCGATGCGCACGGTGTCGGGGCTTTGGCTTTCCACCTCGGATCGTTGCCCCGCCAGGTCCCTGGACCGCTTGCCAAGGAACTGCACCAGATGGTTGCGGATGGCGTAGTAGTTGGGATGATCGACAATCTCGGTCCGGGTACGGGGTCGGGAAATGGTGATCTCGACTGATTCCGCGACCCGGGCGAACGGACCGTTTGTCATTAGCAAGATGCGGTCGGCCAAAAGGATCGCTTCATCAATGTCATGAGTGATCATGAACACCGTCTGTTCAGTCTGACTCCAGACTTTCAGCAATTCTTCCTGAATGGTGCCGCGCGTCAGCGCGTCGAGCGCGCCAAAGGGTTCGTCCAGCAACAGCAGCTTCGGCTGATTGGCAAAGGCCCGCGCAATTGACACACGCTGGCGCATGCCGCCCGACAACTGGCTGGGCTTGCGATGGATGACATCGCCTTCCAGCCCGACCATCGCCAGATACTTTGTCGCATGTTCCAAGACCTTTTCGCGCGACCAGTCACGGTAGCGGGCCTTGACGCCGAAGGTGACGTTCTTCAGCGCCGACAGCCACGGCAGGAGTGAGTAATTCTGAAACACCACACCGCGGTCCAAGCTTGGGCCGGATACAGCGACCCCATCCATCTTGACCACACCGGAGGTTGGAACCGAGAGCCCTGCCAGCACATTCATGATGGTGGATTTGCCGCAGCCGGAATGGCCCAGAATACAGACAAACTCGCCCTTTCCGATGCCGAAGCTGGCATTCTCGAATACAGTCAGCGTGCCGCCCTTGCCGTCGGGGAAGGTCTGGGTCAGCCGCTCGATACTCAGGAAATGTTTGTGCATGGGTGTATCCCTTTCATTCAGCATAGGTGACGGCGCGTTGCAGGGTTCCGAAAACCGCATCCAGCAACATGCCCACCACGCCGATCATAAGGATCGAAAAGATCACAGAAGTCAGATCGAGGTTGTTCCATTCGTTCCAGACATAGTAGCCGATACCGGTTCCACCGACGAGCATTTCCGCCGCCACGATCACCAGCCACGCGATTCCGATCGAGATGCGCATACCCGTCAGGATGGTGGGGGCCGCGGCAGGCAGGATCACCGTGAGGGCCGTGCGCAGGCTGCCGAGTTCATGTGTGCGGGCGACATTGACCCAGTCTGTGCGCACCCCTGCCACGCCGAAGGCCGTGTTCAGAAGCATCGGCCAGACCGAGCAGATGAAAATCACGAATATTGCGCTGGAATTGGCATCTTGAATGATGAACAGCGCCAACGGCATCCATGCCAGCGGCGAGATTGGGCGCAAGACCTGAATAAACGGGTTCAGCGCCTTGTAAGCCACTGGCGACATCCCGATCAGAAAGCCCAGTGGAATGGCCACCAGAACCGCCAGTCCAAAGCCGGACAATACACGGGAAATCGAATAGGCCAGCTGTATGCCGATCCCCTTGTCATTGGGACCAGCATCATAGAACGGATTGCTCAATTGCTCCCACGCCTTGACCATCACATCGCTGGGAGGTGGTATCGCAGAGCGCTGCTGCCCCAGCCCCATCAAAATCTCGTATTCCGTCAGGGCTTCGCCAATGACCTGGCGCGTGATGGCGATTTCCCACACGCCAAGGATGACAACCAGCATGACAAAAGACAAAATTGCGGCGCGCTTGTTCACAGACAGGCTTTGCATGGATTAACCCCGCTTGATCGCGAAGCTGTCGACATAGGCATCGGGCTGGTCGGGATCGAAGGTCTTGCCCATGATCGTGTGCGACTTGTAGGTCACATCGGGCGCGTCATAGCCCAGATCATTCATCACCTTGCGCGCATCCGAGGCCAGATAGACCTGCTCGGCAATCGCCTTGTAATCGATATCGCCGTTGATGTAGCCCCAGCGCTTCATCTGGGTCAGGATCCACACCCCCATCGAGTGCCATGGGAACGGGTCGAAATCGATCCGGTCGGGCACGCGCTGCACATTGCCCAGGCCATCGGCGAAAGTGCCGGTCAGCACCTGCTCGATCACCGGCACTGGCTGGTTCAGGTAATTCGCAGGCGCAATCGCTTCCGAGATTTCCTTGCGGTTCTCGGCGTTGGATGCATATTGCGTCGCGTCAATGATCGCTTTGAGCAGTGCGCCATAGGTGTTGGGCATTTCCACGGCAAAGCGGCGGGGCGCGGCGAAGGCGCAGCAGGGATGGCCTTCCCAGATGTCCTTGGTCAGCATGTGAATGAAGCCGATGCCTTCCCACACAGCGCGCTGGTTGAACGGGTCTGGCGACAGATAGCCATCCAGATTGCCCGCGCGCAGGTTTGCGACCATTTCAGGCGGCGGAACAACGCGGATCTGAATGTCCTGATCGGGGTCGAGCCCATGTTCGGCCACGTAATACCGCAACAGGAAGTTGTGCATCGAATATTCGAACGGCACGCCAAAGGTCATGCCTTTCCACTGCTGCGGATCACGCTTGTCCAGATGCTCGTTCGACAGCACGATGGCCTGACCGTTGATATTCTCCACCGCGGGCATGATGTAGGGTGTCGCGGATGACCCCGCACCCAGCGTCATGGCAAGTGGCATGGGGGTCAGCATGTGGCTGGCATCATACTGGCCCGACAGCGACATGTCGCGCGCCACGGCCCAGCCTGCGGTCTTAACCACTTCGACATTCAGACCATACCGGTTATAGAACCCCATAGGCTCGGCCATGATGATAGGCGTCGCACAGGTGATGGCGACAAAACCCACTTTCAGATCAGGTTTTTCTGGTGGGCCAAGCTCATCAAGGATCAGTGCCTTTGCCTGATCCATCGGAAAGACCGACGCCAGCGCCGCCGCAAAAGCCCCGCCGCCCAGCATGCCCATCATCGACCGGCGACTGATATCGTTATGCCCAAACACCGACCGCACCACAGCACTTTCAACCGCACGTTCCAGCATCGCCTCGGAGGTCACGGGGGCAGAGATTTTCGTGCGCGCGTCCGTTGTGCAGGTTTCGCACCCGCACCCAGCGCCGTGGCGCAAGTCGGTTTTGTGGGAAAACGGGTTTCCAAGGCTCTTGTTCGACATGGTATCCCTTTCTGAGAATGGCGTTCGTCGAGAACAGCATAGCAATACTGCGGCGCAGAATGATCGGATCGCCGCGAAATCCTCCTTTTGAATAAATTAATGAAATTCAGTTATTTGCGCCGATATGGGAAAAAGTGATTTTACGATATTTCATAAATTACGAAATATCGTGTTGCAACAAGGCTATGGATACAGACATGATGCCGCCCATGGATACCGCCCTTCACTTGCCCGATTCCCTGCTTGAAGCTGTGCCGCTTGCCGCCTTGGTTCTGGACACTTCGCAAGACCGGGTCATCGCTGCCAACCAGCTTGCCACGCGGCTTCTGGCACAGGATCACGCTCAGGATTTCTGCTTTGCCCCGCATATTGCCGGAAATTTCGCAGGCTTTCTGGTATTTCTGGATGAGTTGGCGCATCGGGGCCGCGTGTGGCGACGCGATATTCCGCTGCACGACAGCCGCCGCCACCCGCTAAGCTGCGAGTTGCGCGGCACAAAGATTGGCCAGTCGAAGCACCTTGTGATGCTGACATTGATCGACCTGAATGAGTTGTCACGCCACGACCAGATCGCCGAGGCAGGAGAGGTGCAGCGCCTTGGCCTGCTGGAATGGCAGCGCGCACAGGCATTTTTCAGCGAATTGGAACGGCAAAACCAGTTGATCCTGAACGCGGCGGGAGAAGGGATTTACGGGGTGAATGCCGATGGCAAGACCACTTTTGTCAACCGCGCCGCCCGCGAAATGCTGGGGTGGAGCGCCGAAGACCTGCTGGGCCGCGACATTCACTCGATGATCCACCATCATCATCTGAATGGCGAAGCATACCCTGCGCATGATTGCCCGATTTACCAGTCATTTCGCAACGAGCAGGTGAACCGCATCGAGGATGAGGTTTTCTGGCGCAAGGACGGCAAGCCGATCCGCGTCGAATATGTCTCGACCCCGATCTATGACCAGAATGTGCTGGCCGGGGCCGTGGTCATCTTCCGCGACATCACCGAACGAAAGGAAAATGAACGCAAGCTGCGTCAGGCGATGGAAGAGGTTCAAGCTCTGCGCGAGCGCTTGGAGCAGGAAAATGCCTATCTTCAGGAAACCATTGCGACCGAACGCGCGCATCATGACATCATTGGCGGCTCAGCCGCCGTTTTGCAGCTACTCAGCAAGATCGACCTGGTGGCGGGTACAGATGCGTCAGTCCTGATTTCGGGCGAGGCCGGGACCGGCAAGGCGCTGGTAGCATCGGCCATCCACAAGGGCAGCGCACGCCGCCGCCGGTCGCTGATCCATTTCAAATGCAGCGCTGTCACCTCGGACGCGATCGAGGCGGAACTGTTCGGCCAGATCCGCGGTGCTTTTGCAGGCGCGCTGCGCGACAAACCGGGGGTGCTGGAGTTGGCGCATAACGGCACGCTGTTTCTGGATGATGTCGATGAATTACCGCTTGGCCTGCAAGGGCGGCTGCTTCATGCGCTCCAAGAGGGCAGCGTCACAAGGCTGGGTGATACGCGTGCGCGCGAGATCGACCTGCGCGTCATCGCCGCCAGCCGCCGCAATCTGGAAGCCCTGACCCGCAAACGTGTGTTTCGGGAAGAGTTGTTGATGTACCTCAATGTCTTTCCCATCACCTGCCTGCCGCTTCGGGACCGGCGCGAAGATATTCCGGCCCTTGCTGCGCATTTTCTCGCTCTATCATGCAAGCGGCTGAACATCAGGCCGCCCATCATCTCGAAATCATCCATGGAAAAGCTGGTTAATTACGATTGGCCCGGAAATGTGCGCGAACTTCAGAACGTGATCGATCGCGGCAGCATCATCTCGACCGGTGGCAAGTTACAGATCGATCTGGGCCTGACGACACCCCAGATCGCCGCAGGGGAATTCACAGTCTTGTCCGAGGCCGAGATGGTAGCGGCGCAGCGCAGTAATATCGTTGCCGCACTGCGGCGCACGAGCGGCAAAGTTTCAGGCGTTGGAGGCGCAGCGGAGGTGTTGGGCATTCAATCCACGACGCTATATTCTAGAATCAAGAAGCTGCATATCGACGCAGAGGAATGGCAATGATTGGTAACGCAGAGAAATGTTGCTGTCGCTGTCAAATCTGAATGGCCTGTAACCCGTATTCATAGTCCTTTCATCACACCCAAATTGATGGACTGATTTCAGAATTTCAGGTCGACGCCATTCAGGGACAGCACGCCCTGCAAAGCGTCGAGCAAGCTTCTGTCTGAATTCGCAGCATTCGGTAGCCCTGATACCGCGCCTGCATGCGCCCAATCCGACCACAGAAAACGCGGCGCAGGACATTTACCCTGTGCCGCTATCTGGTCAGCTTGCGACAGCGAGCGACTTCTTCGGGTCATGAAACGGGATCGGCACAACGGTCCCGCCGCGTGTTTCGCCAAGTTTATCCACCATCAGCCGCGTGCCGATGTCTGAATGCTCGACCTTCAGCATTCCCAGCGCGATATTCTTGTCCAGTCGCGGGGAGTAGACCGCCGAGGTAACCGTGCCGACCTGCGTGTCATCCTTCATGACCGGCCAGAAGAAATCATTGGTGCCCACAAATGGGACGCCTTCGATTTCCAGACCGACAAGCCGTTGTCTTACGCCCTTTTTCTTGATCCTCGCCAGCGCATCCTTGCCGACGAAATCTGCCTCCATCTCCAGATTGACCAGACGCTCGAGGTTCAGTTCGAAAGGGTTGTTCGCGAGTGTCATGTCGGCGTGATAAGACAGCATGCCCGCCTCGATCCGGCGAATACTGCAGGTGTGACCGGGCTTGAGGCCCTTGGGCACGCCTTTTTCCATGATATGTTCCCAAAGCCTGCCACCCGCCGAGCCGTCGCGCAGGTAAATCTCGTAGCCCAGTTCGCTCGTCCACCCGGTGCGCGAAATGATCAGGGGGACGCCGTTCCAGTCATATTCCATGAACCGAAAATACTTCAGCTCTGTCGGGGCATCGCCAAAGCACGCGCGCAGGATGTCGCGGGACTTGGGGCCCTGAAGCTGAAGCGGCGAGACATCGGGCTCGGACAGCTCGACATCCATGCCGGCATTCACGGCCACGCCGCGCGCCCAAAGCAGGACATCACTGTCGGCGATGGACAGCCAGAAATGATCCTCCGCCAGCTTGAGCAGGATCGGATCATTGATGACCCCGCCGTCCTGATCGGTGATCAGCACATATTTGCACTGTCCGATCTCGCACTTCGACAGGTCACGCGCGCAGAGATACTGCGTGAACCTGGCCGCATCCGGCCCTTTGATTTCGACCTGGCGTTCGACCGACACGTCACACAGGATCGCCTGATTGATCAGGGTCCAGAAGTTCTGCGCCGGATTACCGAAATCGCGCGGGATATACATGTGGTTATAGACCGAAAACCCCTTGGCACCCCAACGCAGAGCCGCATCGGAATAGGGGGATTTCCGGACCTGAGTACCGAAGCTGAATTGTGCGAACTCCAGTTCATGCGCCATGATGTGTATCCAGTTTGATGTGTGAGGGGTCAGATTTTCTGGCGGACCAGATCGCGGAGTTCATTTTTCCGGATTTTCCCGGTGCTGGTTTTCGGAAGCTCTCCGAAGAATACCTTCTTCGGACGTATGTAACCGGCAAGCCTTGCCTTGGCATGGGCAAGCAGGTCTTCTTCGGTCAGTTGCGCCGGATCCGCCCGTGAATCTGTGCGGGCAGTTCCGGATGCACACGCGCCACGCGCTTGCGGATCGAAACCGGCGACAAGGCCGTGTGATTTGCCGCCGTCCGCGCAAGCTCGGGACCATGATACATCATTCGCCGGTCCATTCGGGCATGCGTTCCTTGCGGGTGAAGGCGCCGATCCCCGCCACAGTGTCTTTCGCCATCATGTTTTCCGCCATCGTGCGGCCAGCAAAGGCGTAAGCCTGCTCCAGCGGCATTTCGAGTTGCTCGTAAAAGGCACGCTTGCCGATCCTGACAGCAGCCGGGGATTTGTCGGCAATGATGCGTGCCATGTCCATGCTTGCGCCCTCCAACTCTGCCAGCGGCACGACACGGTTCACGAGACCCATTTCGGCAACACGCGCGGCGGGCAGGAATTCCCCCAGAAGCAACATCTCCATCGCCAGTTTGCGTGGCACATTGCGCGCCAAGGCGACCATCGGGGTCGAGCAGAACAGCCCGATATTAACACCCGACGTGGCGAACTTCGCATCATCGGCGGCGACGGCCAGATCACAGGAGGCCACAAGCTGGCAGCCCGCCGCCGTGGCGATCCCCTTTACCTCGGCAATGACGGGTTGCGGTAGTCGCACGATGCGCAACATCATCGCCGAGCATCTGGCAAAGAGATCCTGGAAATACCGGAAACCACCGTCCGCATCTGCACGGCGCACCGTCATTTCCTTGAGGTTATGGCCTGCGCAGAAATGGTTGCCGCCGCTGCGCAGAATCATGACCTTTACGCTGCGGTCCGCTTCGATATCGTCCAGCATCTGCGACAGTGCCGTCAGCATCGCCTCTGACAGGGCGTTGATCGTCTTGGGCGCATTCAGCGTGAGGACGGCGATGCCGTCTTTATCCGCGCGCAGGATGAGGCTGTCGTTTTCCATTCTACCGTCCATGATTCACTCCACTGTGCCCCCCGCCCTCGCCCATGCACCGACGCCGCCAGACATGTTCACGACCAGCGCGAGGCCCATTTACATGGCCACCTTCGCCGCGAGCGCCGACCGACCACCGGATGCGCGATAAAAAGAGGTAGGTCTTGTCCTGATTGAATTCGGGTTCGGGTGCCGGGCTCTCCGGGTCGATATGGAATTCCATCATGCCGCGCGACGACGTGATGGCTCCGGCGATGCCCCTGGATGTCTTGGTAATGGTCTGTGGCATAATCAGGCTCCTTTTCCGGGCGGCGTCAGGCCGCCCGTGTCAGATCGCGAGGTCGAGGCGGGGCTTCCAGAACGGGCGGAACAACTCGATCTTGGGGCAGCGGTTCATCACCACTTTCAATCCCGCATCCTGCGCAAGCTTCGCCGCCCGGTCGTCATAAACCCCGATTTGTCCCCAGAGCACTTTCGCACCAATGGCAATCGCCTGTTCGGCGATGGCGTAGAATTCCTCTTTCGGGCGGAAGACCTCGACCATGTCAACGGGGCGGTCGATTTCCTTGAGCGAATGATACACTGGAATCCCACGGATCTCGGTCAGGTTGGGGTTCGGGTTCACCGGGATCATGTCGTATCCGGTTTCGTGCAACACGCGCAGCACCCCATAGCTGAACTTGGTCTTGTCGGCACTCGCGCCCACCATGGCGATGGTCCTGACCGATTTCAGGATGTCAGCGATGTCCTGCTGGTCGTAATCGTAAAGCTTATCAAGTGCTGCTGCAGGCATGTTAACCTTCCTTCGGTGTGGCGATATCCGCCTTCAGCTCATGCGGCTGCAGCGGGTCGAGGAATGGGTTGCGGTAGAGTTTGTCATGGCTTTCAACGCCGATTTCCAAAGTGCAATCGGTGACGGCGCGGGCGACGCAAAGGAGGACATAGCCATTGTTGATCTGACGATTGTTCAGCGCCACCTGGCGGCGCTGGTCGACCTTACCTGCGGTCAGCCTGGCCGCACAGGTGATGCAGCCGCCGTATCTGCAACCGTAAGGCAGATCGACGCCCTGCGCGCGCAGGGTGTCCAGCAACGGACGGCGGGCCTCGACCTGATAGACAGCACCGCCGCGATTGGCGATCGTTATGGTGCGGGTCGCACTCACAGCCAGATGTCGCTTGTGCAGTCGCCGCCGGGATAGCGGGTTTCGTGGCAGCGAGAGGGGCCGTTGGGTTCCTTGCCGAAATCCACGACGAAATCCTCGTTGATCGTCATGCCGCCGTTTTCGACATCGCAGTCGATCATCAGCATGACGCCGCCTTGCGTGCGGATCTCGGGGTAGAACTGGTTGTCCCACGTCGAGAACAGGGAGGTCGTGACATAAAGCCGCTTGCCGTCGAGCGAGAGCTGATACATCTGCGGCCCGCCCGCAACCTTGACGCCATTGACCTCGGGCGCGCGGCCCAGCAGACCGCCCATATAGACCTGCCCCGTCAGTACAGGGTTGTGGGGATCGCTGATATCGTACTGGCGCATGTCGCCGTGCAGCCAGTTGTTCAGGTAAAGATACCTGTCGTCCATCGATATGAGGATCGCGCTCATCACCCCCGGGATCGGGATCGGCCATTCGGGGTGCGGCTCGTTCTCGACATCGATGATCTTTTCCCATTCCCACTTGCCCGCGTCGGATTTCCAGAAATGGATCACGTTGGCCGACAGGGCCGCACCGCAAAAGCCGTGGGTGCTGTCAGGGTCATGGTGGAATTTCACTTCCAGCGGGATCAGCCCGTCTTCGCCGAGATACAGGGTCTCGACCGGTTTGCGTGCCTTGAAATCCCAGATGTGCAGGCGGCGGCCATATTTCAGGTGCCCCACTTCTTCCAGGTCGAACCCCGGCATGAAGGTGTTGGGCGCGGCCCATTCCGAGGACACCATGACATTGTGGCGCGGCTGATACCAGAAATCATAGCTGAACGGGATGTCGCCCATGGTGTCTTCCCACCGGCCCAAGATCTCGAACTCCTTGTTGAGATGCAGATAGCCACCAGGGGCTTCGCCGCGCGCGTCGCCAAGGAACGAAATGATGATCTCGGAGCCCAGGCAATGCACGGTGTGGGGACCGCTGAGGTTGGTCTTCGACTTGATCTCCGCCCCGTCGATCACCTTGTGCAGGCGTGGCGCGCGCGGATCGGTTGCGGTATCGACCACGTGGATGTTGTTGGACCGCACACCGGGCACCAGCAGGTATTTGCGCGACATGCCCGCGTCGTCATGGCACGACGAACAGGCGTTCCACCCCATATGGTGCAGCTCGTCCCCGATGCCGGGCATCTCGAGGCGGTGAATGACCTGTGAATAGGTCGGGCTGTCGGGGTCCGCATCAACCGTCGCCAGGTAGTCCGGTTTCTGAATGCCGGTGCCCGTGTAGATGGCGATCGTGTAAAGCAGTTTTTCGCGTGGGGCCTTGATGGCCTCGGCCGGGCTTGCATACCCGGGGCCGCAACATGCGCCGTCCATCATCACACTCCTCCCTTGCGATCATGACAGATTTATCGTAAATCGAGAATAATATTATCACAAGGTAAAAATCATGCATCTGGAACGCCTCACATGCATTCTCGAAATCGTAGGACAGAAGGGCGAGGCAACGGTGGCCGAGATTTGCGCCCATTCGGACCTGCCAAAGCCGTCTGCCTACAGATTGGTGCAAGACCTTGTGGCTGTCGGCCTGTTGGACCCTGTCGCGCGCGGGCGGTTCACGATCGGTGCCCGCCTGAAGCAGATCACACACACGGATCAGTCAGACCGTGCGCTGCTGGCCCTGATTGCGCCAACGTTGAAACATGCGGCGGCCGAATTCGGCGCGGCGTTTTTCCTCTCGCGGCTGCGCGGGAAATCTGTGGAAATCATTCATGTCGAGACGCCGGAGACGGGTGTGTCCTATCTCCATCCGGGTCTGGGAAAGCGCCCCCTGCATGCCTGTTCCTGCTCAAAGGCCGTCGCCGCCTTTTCGCCGCACCTGTTCCCGACCGCTGAACTGGAAGGCCGGTTGCGCGCCTATACCGAATTCACCCTGACACGCGTGGCGGACCTGGAGGCGGAGTTTGCAACCATTCGCGCGCGCGGTTTTGCGGAATGTGTGGAAGAAATCGAGCGCGGCATGTGCTCGGTCGCGGCCCCGCTTGCGCCGAACGGACCGGGGGCAACAATGTCCATCGGTGCGACCGGATCTGTTCGGGTGTTCACGCCTGTGTTTCGTCAAAAACTCGGCCCGCAGATCAGCAAAGTTGCGTGTGAAATGTCAGCAAGACTTGGCTGGAGCGTCGGACAGGATATCAGAAAAACAAGCTGATACTGACTTCCCTTTGGTCTACGTCCGGTGAACAGCCAACCTTGGCGAGCGCGCAGCGCCATGCGCAGAAAGTGAACGGCTGCGATGCCGAAAACCCAAGGCAAGATCACGCCGCGCGGGGTTGTGTTGTCGAATACCTGGGAGCGATAGCGCAAGCATCCCCGCAGATCGGCAAGATGTGATGGCGAGAATCTTGTTCCTCGTCTGCGAAATGGGTATGCGGTTAAAGGTGTCAACTTCGCAGCAAAGGGCGTGATCTCCTGATCCCAGAGAATCTTATGTCGACACCGCGCACGGTGCCTGGGCAGACTTCCGGTTCTTGTTTGCGTGACAAAACCGTGTGGCATCTCGTCAGCATCGGAAAGATAAGTGCGGAATGGTCTGACGCCCGTGCTGCCCCGGCTTTTGCGAAACCCTTCCAACTTGTCGCAGCACGCGAATGAGCTTGCGTTTGCCATCAATACGCCCCTCTGTCGCATGGCTTCCGAAGGTCAGCCTGCCTGCGTTGACACTGGCCTCTTTGTTTTTCGTGGTGTCGCTGACCCCCAGTCTGGTGCCTCGGGATACTCTGGTTCAAGCGTTGCTGAGTGGTGTCAGCCTTACAGCCGGTCACGCAACGGGTTTGATCCTGTCGGCGCTGTGGCACAGACTTGAATTCCCACCTTTGCCGCATCGATTGCAGGCGCAGGTCCGCTTCCTTGCTGCGCTGCTTTGTCTGCTCGTGGCCGTTGTGGCGCTCTGGCAGGCGTCGGAATGGCAAAACGGCTTGCGCGCACTGATGGAAATGCCTCCCGTCGACACTGTGCGCCCGCTCTCGATAGCGGCGGGAGCGGCGGCAGTGTTTCTGTTGCTGGTCTGGTTTGCGCGGTTATCATGGTTTGTGGTCGTCAAAATGGCAGCAGGGCTGGCGCGCGTGCTGCCGGGGCCTCAGGCCTTTCTGGTGGCAGTCACCCTGACGGCGCTGCTTTTCTGGAATATCGGAAATGGCGTTCTGGTGCGCGCTGGCCTGACCGCAGTGGACCGTGTCTATGCCGGGCTCGACGGTGTCTTCGAGGACACCAGCCCGCGCCCCGAGGATCCGTTCAAAACCGGTGCGCCGGGCTCATTGCTTGACTGGGAAGAACTGGGACGGGCCGGCCGGGCGATGATTGCGGCAGGTCCGGACCGTGCCGGGATCGAGGCCGCCACTGGCCGCACTGCGCAAGACCCC
This sequence comes from Paracoccaceae bacterium, assembly GCA_007131465.1. Classification (GTDB taxonomy): domain Bacteria; phylum Pseudomonadota; class Alphaproteobacteria; order Rhodobacterales; family Rhodobacteraceae; genus Roseinatronobacter. The sequence continues at coordinate 3,989 of SLQN01000520.1, read as the reverse complement.
TTGCGCGTCTATGTCGGGTTGAATTCAGGCCCCGATCCAGAGGCACGCGCGGCCCTCGCGCTGGCCGAACTCAAGCGCATCGACGCATTTTCCCGCAGCACGCTGGTCATCGCAACGCCAACGGGAACCGGCGCAGTCAATGTCTACGGCCAGCAGGCGCTGGAATATGTCCTCCAAGGGGATGTCGCGACTGTGTCGGTGCAATACTCCTATGTGGCAAGCTGGCTCGCACTGTTGACCGACCCTGAATACGGGGTCGAGACAGCACGCGCTGTGTTTGCGAAAGTCTATGACCATTGGCGCTCACTACCCCGAGAGGCGCGACCTGCGCTCTACCTCACTGGCCTTAGTCTTGGCGCCCTGAATTCCGAATTGAGCCATGATCTGCATCAGGTCATCGGAGACCCCTATGACGGTGCGCTCTGGATCGGGCCGCCTTTCAACAGCCCGACATGGTCCGAGGTTACGCGCAACCGAAACCCGGGCACACCCGCATGGCTGCCAGCCTACCGCGACGGCAGGGCTGTGCGCTTCATGAACCAGGCTGGACGCACCTCCAGCACCGCAGCCCCGTGGGGCAGTTTTCGGATTCTCTATCTGCAATACCCTAGCGACGCGGTGACATTCTTCGATCCGCGCGCAGCCTGGCGGCCTCCGTACTGGATGACCGGGCCACGCGCGCCGGATGTCTCTGCGGATCTGCGTTGGCTGCCGGCAGTATCATTCCTTCAGCTTGGGGTGGATATGATGACCGCGATCAAGCCTCCGCGTGGCTATGGACATCGATACAGCTTTGACAGCTATGCGCGCGCCTGGGCCATGTTGCTGGATCACCCGGATTGGACCGATGATGCGCTTGATGCGCTGGTCCGTCAGGTTACCCCGCCGGGTTAACTGCTGCAGGAATCAGCATTTCCGGCTACCTGACCGAGTGCGCCACTTGCAAAACGCGCAACAGACAGGCAGCGCCATCCCCTGCCCTGAGCGCCTGTCTCTCCTGCTCGCGCCAAAAACAGACTTGGCAAAGAATGGCCCATCCGGCAGGCATCACGGGTCCGCGACTGGCCTTTGATGCCTACCCTGATAATTTACCGCACTGACCAACGGGGACTATTTCCTGCGCATCTTGTCACCGGACAAGAACGGTCCCTCGAATGGAGGTGGATCAATGGCATCTTTGAGGCGCAGCAGAAACGAGCGCAACACCCGTATCGACGCCCTGCGGGCCGTTATCCTGACGATCGTCATCATCATGAACATGATGACGCTGTCAGGGCTGGCCTATCTGAGCCCGGATGTGCGGGCCGAGATGCTTGGGCCGATTGATCGCGCGGCATGGGGGTTTCTGAGCATTTTCTTCGATGGCAAGGCACTTGCTGCGTTTTCCTTCATGTTCGGATTGAGCTTCAGCATGATCCTGTCGCGCGCAGGACCGGAGCATGGGGCGTCGTCCGTCCAGATCGTCCGGCGGAGCGTTGTCCTGGGCGTGATCGGCATTTTCAATGCCATCTTCCTGTTCTGGGCCGACATCCTGATGACCTACGCCGCGATGGGCCTGTTACTACCGCTGGCTGCACGGCTTCCGCAACGGGGCATCATCGGGCTGGGCACAGCGCTGATACTTGCCGGACCCGTCGCACTTGTGCTGAGCGGGATCGATCCCCCTGCCCCCGTGCCCGAAGGCCGTGACGACAGCCTCCAAGCCTTCGCATCAGCCAGCTATGCCGATACGGTTGGCCAGAATCTGACCATGGTAACAGGGGCGGCTGACGGGGCGAACGGAACATTGGTCTTGCGGCTTTTCATGCTGTCCGGTCTTTTTCTGCTTGGTCTGGCGGTGGGACGCAGTCGCCTGCCGTCCCGGCTGAAAGCGCTGCGCGGACCCATGTTTCGCCTGGGAGCGCTGTGTTTGACCGTTGGTTTCGCGGCCGGAGTTGCGCTGCGCTTGATCGAGACTCCACAAGGGATCTGGTTCCTGCTCTATCTGGCAACGCCCATGATGGCGCTCGGATATCTGATGCTGCTGAGTGCAGCCCTGCACGGCCAACGCGAAAGATGGATCCATTCTTTCCTCGCGCCTTTGGGTCGAATGAGCCTGACCGGATATCTTGGTGCCTCGATCCTCGGCCAGGCGCTGTTTTACGGCTGGGGGTTCCGGCTGATGGGGCAGATGGGCACGCTTGCTGTTGTTGCAATGGCTGTCGCAATCGCGCTTTTGCTCACCGCATTTGCTCACCTGTGGTTCAGACGCTTCGCTTACGGTCCATGGGAATGGCTCTGGCGTAGCCTGACGCACCTTCGGCCCCAGCCGATAATTAAGCGTGGCGTTACGTGTTGATAAGAGTTTCACCGACCAGAAAGCAGGTTGGAACTCCTACCGGTGTACTGACAAGCAGGGCGGATAGATCGCTCCAAATCCGACACCATCGGTGTCGTTGAATCCAGGTCATCTTGCGAGCCAGATCATGCAAGCCAACGCGAGCGCCATACCCACCAGTGCCGATCCCGTGCGCGACCACCGAAGAAGGTATGTTTCAGCCCGTTTCACACGTAGCAAACGCCTCAGGACCGGACGCTGAGGTCCGTTGCGATCGCGTTCTCGCAGGAATGGCTGCCTGAGAACGGGCTGCATTATCCGCATTGCGGTCGGATAAAGCGCGAAGCCGGGCGGGCCCTCGGGTAGGGTCAGGCGGCTGGCCAGGAGAATCAGCCCCAGCCCTGCAAGCACAGGCCAAAGCCCGTCCAGCATGTTGCCCGGCCGGATCGGGTAGTCGCGCGGCAATGGCACTTCGCCAGACCAGAGCGCCCAGGGCAGGATCGTCGCAAACGCCGCCAGAAGGACAATCCCTGCGAAGACGTTGCGCCAAAGCGCCGACTGATCAGCCTTCGGACCGATTTCTGCAAGCCTCATCAGGAACCAGCCCATCAGCAGCGTGGTGGTGACACCGCTGAACGTGACCGCCATTGCGATGCCGCCGCTCACCCCGGCCTTGCCTGCCAGTTTCGCAAGTGCGCCGCCTGTCAGCGGCAGCCCTGCGACCGACAGCGCCAGCAGCCCGGCTGCGACCAGCACGATCTGTCGGTGTCGCGGGGTGATTGCGAAGGTCATAAGCCCCACGCACAGGAACAACGCGGCCTTGGCCAACCCGTGATGCAGCGCATAATACGCCACGCCCCCCGATCCCGCGCCGACAAGGACCAGCAACAACCCCATCTGGCTGACCGTCGAATAGGCCAGCACCGCCTTGGGATTGCGTTGCGTCAGACCCCATAGCGCAGCGCCGAACGCACCGGCAAGGCCCAGCACGATCAGCACAGTGCTCCAACGCGTCCCGTCGGGCAGGAACAGAATCATGCCGATCAGCCCGGCCTTGACGATCGCGCCCGAAAGCACCGCCGATCCGGGCACAGGTGCCGCCGGGTGCGCGACGGGCAACCAGACGTGCAAGGGCACCATCCCTGCCTTGATCCCGAAGGCGATGACCAGCAAGGCCAGTCCCAACTGGCCCAGGGGGGCGTCCGCGAAGGCCGCGCGCACGGTGCTGATCTGCAAATCTGCGGCCGCCGCCGCGCCGATCATCAGCCCGATCAGCAGCGCGGCTTCGCCGACCACAGCAAGGGTGATATAAAGCCGTCCGGCACTGAGCGCGGCGCGGGTGCGGTCATGGACAACCAGAAACCAAGCGGCCAGCGAGACAGCCGCGAAAGCCAGATAGAACGTCACGATATCCGCAGCCAGAAACACGCCCAGATTTCCTGCCAGGGTCAGGCACCAGAAGCTTGTGAAGATGCCTGCATAGCCGCCTCGGTCCATGGTCAGCGCCGCGTGCCACCCCGCGACCACCCAGACCAGCGCGGTCATGCCCAGAAACAGCGCCCCATCCGGGACCGCTGCAAGTTCGACCCCAAGCATCAGATCGGGCAGCACCACGCTTCCGGGCGCGCCAGCCAGTGCGAAGACCAGTGCGGGCAACGGGGCCAGCGGCAGC
>SLQN01000035.1 GCA_007131465.1 Paracoccaceae bacterium | reverse complement strand
CTCGGCGCGCGCAGATTCGAGCGCGGCCCGTTGCTCCCGCTCAAGGTTTCGCATCGTCTCCTCGTGCCCTGTCGTCACGGCAGCCAGTTCCTCGGCCTGCGTCTGGCGTAATGCTGCCACCTCAGCCTCGAGCCCGCCTTCCAGCGTCCGCTGCTCGGTGTTCAAAGCCGCGACGGCCGCCGCGTGGCGGGCGCTCAGGTTCGCTATCTCGTCTTGGTGCTCTCGGGCGAGTTGCCGGGATGCGCGGCGGTGTTGCGCCTGCGCCTGCTCCAACTCATTGTTCTGCTCAGTGGTCAGACGAGAGAGTTCCGCGGAATGTTCGCGGGCCGCCGTCTCCAACTCGGTCTGCTGCTCGTTCTGCAATTCGGACAGCTGTCGCTCGAAGCGGGCGATAGCGTTGCTTTCCCGCTGCTGGCGCACCTGTTCGATCCGCGCCTCGGCATCGGGATCGCCGAGAACGAGCACCGGCCGGTCAAAGAGATCTGCCGGCCTGCCTAGGCCCGCAACCGGGTTCTCGATCTCAACCTCGCCGGCCCATTCGCCAGCGCGGTAGGTCAGGTCCATTACGCCATAGAGAGTCCGCTGAACACCTTCATCGTGCGTTGCCGCGACGATGGCAAAGGGTTCCTGTTGCTCAACCTGCACATAGAGCGGGGAGGTGGGCGTCGTGTCAGCCTCGAACCGGATAATCGACTGGGGGCGGGCCGCATCGCCGACATCGGATTGAGCGATGAGCCGGAAGGCCTCGACCGTCCAGTAAGACGGCAGATGCCCGCTCAGACGACCGGACAACTCCTCCGGATCCGGGATCGCTTGCGCGATTGCCGATGTCGCGAGCAATAGGGAAGCGAATGACAAGCTGACTGATTTCATGATTTACCTCTCATTGTGAATTGACATTTCTCCATGATCTATTGTCTCAGCTGCCGACGAAATAACTCCGTCGCGCACCACCAACGATGAACTCGACGACGTACCCTTCGATCGGCCACATACCTACCTGCCCGAGGAAGTCGGGTGCCCGCTCGGGGGGGCGTATCCTCTGCTCCGGGTAAAAGCGGGTCACCAGTGCATCAACCGTTTGGGTTTGAAAATTCCACCACCCCCAACTGTGTCGTACCAGATCGGGCCGCTCTGCCGTCTGGCCTACCGCTTCACCCGGGCGTCCCTGACAGCTTTCGAGACCCGTGAAGGCGGGATTGAATGCTTCGAGTGGGTTTTGGTGCACCGGATTGGCAAGCGGCTCAGCGCCCTGACGCTCCCGCAACGACGTCTGCACGGCTTCGAAACCCGTCAGGTAGGCGATCCCGACGATCTCATGGCGTTCCGGCGAGCGAACCACGATCGCTTCGAGCGCACCGAGACCGATCGGCGCGGCGTCGCCGATTTGGGCCCGCGCGATTCCGGTGGTGCCGAAACACACCATAAAACGGGGGTCGGCAGGCCGTGCCCGCCAGCCGAACATGTCCATGCCTCCGACCGTGAAGAAGGGGCCTTCGATCAACTGGGTGTCGTCGCCCCGGCCCGCAAAGACCACGAGTTTTGTCTGCACGTGGGGCAGGGCGACCAGTTCGCCTCCCTCCAACTGGGCATATACCCCGTCGAACTGCGGGGTCTCGGCCACCGAGGGGCCACCCCAAATAATCCCGGCTGACAAGAGGCCGGCATGCAGCCATCGTTTCATGACTTTCAGGCTCCTTTATCCTCTTCGCTAGAAGTGTTGTCGTTCTGCAGATCCGGTGCGGCCGTACACGATCCCGTTCGCGAGCCCCGGGTCCGACCGACTCGGCATATGGCAGCGCGGTTGCTTCATTCGGCTTTTCCCCTTGGCCGCGCGCAGCCTTGAGTTCAGTTCGGCGGAGCGCTGCGGATTTCTTGCCCGCTCGCTTTCCGGCCCAGCAACATGCAGACTACCGGCGCGGCCAGCATCACGGCTGTTATCGGCAACAACAGCCGAGGCGGCATCGGCGCCGTCGAGCTGCTGGCCATCGCGCGCAAGCCTTCGCCCACCCAAAGTGACGGCGTGAGGAAAATGAAGGCTAAGGCCGAAATTATGACGGTGGCTATGGTGAGCCCTCGATCTCCCATCAATGCTGCGACCGACACGACCAGAAGCGCAAACCAACCCAAATAGAGCCCGATGAAGGGCGTCAGTGCCCCAAAAATTGCAATGACCAGCCCGGCAATACCCAACCCCGTTGCAGCATTCATTTCAAAACTCCTTCTCTTGAGATAACGCCGTTGCCTGAACGGCTCAGGCAGCGATATTTGTAGTTCCTTGTAGATGCCCCGGCTCGTACACCTCATGCACTAAGCGGTATTTCTTGAGAAAATCGTGGTATCTGCACATTCTTACCCCCTTTCCTTAGTGAATGTCTGTGGCCGAACTCAGTCACCTAAAAACTGCCATTCTCCGGCGTCATGATCCCAAGTGGCGATTAGTTTGTTGGTGTTTGGGGGCGCCCCCTTCGAGAGCGAGGCCTCGCGAATTATGCAGACCGACTCGAGCCCCTCATACGCGCCTCTCCGACCGATCTGTACCGGAGCGAGTCCGCCGCAATGGACATTAAGGAACAGGGGTGTGTCCGCAGCGGCTCGGAAAATCTCCCGCGCGGCCTCGTCATCATCCACGCTGAGTTGAGTACAGACCGTACGCCGATGCATCGGTGTCGACAGACCGTTGAAGGGCGGGTGGCCAAAGAGGTTGGGTGCGCGATCCACCAGCAAGCGCTCAAATCCCGCTGGCCTTGAAAGTGTTTCGGTAGGCTCCTGAAAACGGTTATCGCACAGGTGTTCGGCAATCGACGCCGATTCGTCATCCCGCCATTTCCACAAAAAAATGACCATCGGCGCAGGCTCGACGCTCAGTGGCGCATCCTCGATGAAGGAGGGCGCCAGCGCTGCCAAAGGTAGATCGACCGTAAAGGTTTGCGTCTCTATATGAAACCGTGCCAGAGCCAACGGAAATTCGGTGACTGCATGCATGAGGTGACCTCTTCCATGCGCCGCAAAGCTTTCCGAGTAGGCCTGCATCCTGCGGTCGATGTCCTGCACGAGGCTTTGTTCCGCGTCGCGGCGCTCCCAAGGATCCGAGGGCCCACTTCGGGTCGGGCGCAGCATCGTGTCGGCATTTATTGTAATGCCGTTGACGGCCAAGTTCAGCGCCAGCATTTCGGGGGACGACATGGAGAAGAGATTGCCCTCTGCGAAGCTCTGACTAACGGCATCGCCGGCGCCCACGGAAGCCACCACAATCGCGAGGCCTATTGAATGTCGCTTCATGCCCACATCTCCTTTTTCGGATCCTTAATAAATTCTTGGAAGGTGCAGTCCGCTTGTATCCTGGCTTCTGACAGAAGTAGATCGCTGTTGCGCCGATTTGTCCTTCACGAGTTTTGGCGATTGTTGGAAACGCAAGTCGAGATTGGCGCGTAAGCGTACCGCAGCATCAATGGCGGTTAGGATTGCCCTCCATTGTTGCGGTGTGGTGCAATTTCTTGAAATGCGCATACTCGGGAAAACCGAGTGGATTATTCAAGGTCTCGATCCCGGCCTCGAAAAAGATACCAGGGTTATTGTTCGAATTGCTGACAGGTTTCAGTCCGAGGCGCTGGCAGAGCAGGACCGATTGAGGCGTCCACGCCATCGCACCGATACGTTTGGCGCGAAGCCCGCGGTTGGTAAGCTGGCAAAACTGAGCGCATAAGGACCGCAGCAGCATGATCAGTGCCTTGCCCTGCCTGTAGGCCGGCTCGAGCACCAGCGCGGTGATGTTGACATCATATTCTCCGGGCAGCTCGAGCGACACGAGATGATCTAGGCAAATCTGCGAATCTGACAGTCGGCCGGACCGGAGTTCGTCATGCACGCGAGGAGCGATGGGTACGAACTGCCAGTTGCCTACGATCTGACCGTGATGGGTAAGAATGCGCCAGGTTTCGGGCTGTGCCTCGAAGATCGGTGCCCACTGGTCGGGATTGTGGACGCCGAGCGCAGGGTGGCTGTCGATCAGGCGTCGGTCCATGGCCAATAGGGTTTCAACCAGCCAGCGGTAAGATAAACTACGCTCTTCGAGAAAACCCGCTCCATCAATCCGCAGCCCGCCATTACGGTCGCTGATGACCTCCAGCATGATGCGGTCCATTTCTTCGACGGGAATTTCGAGCGCCTTTCGTAGGGCTGGCATGTGCCGTGTTAGAGGTCGACTCCCACTTTCCCACCGTCGCACCGTTCGAACGTCACACCCGACTGCTGCCGCGAGATCCTTGCGTTCCATCCCACGAACGATCCGACGCGCGCGGATGATCTCTGCCAAGCTCACACTCATGTGAAAAAGAGAGCGGAACGCTGGGATCGAAGCAAGGAAAAATTGCTTGAATACGCCTTAATGGTCCTTTCATGTCCCCTTCATGTCCGCGCGCTGATCGGATTTGTCTCTCGACGTCGACCCTAAGGCGCCTTCGGCGAAAGGAAATCTCGCCAAAGCTGTGGGGTTCACAATCGGCTCCATGTTTTAGGTTCGGTGATTCGACTGGGCCCGCTTTGGCTGGAAGCAAACACCATCAAGGCGGCCGTGGACTGCGACGCTACGATACGGTGATCTCGCCCGCGCCAAAATCCACCTCGTGCCGGCGGCCGTTTTCACCGCGAATTATGACATGGCTTATGGCTACATTTCCCGCCCATACCACCGCACGCGCCCGACAATATTGACCTCATCCGCTGTGCATTCATATGGCGAATACTGATGGTTGTCAGAGATGATGCGCACGCGGGGCGGGTCGCTCATGGGCACATGCTCCAGCCGCTTGGCCACGAGGCCCATGCCGTCATGGAGCACGAATACCCCTGGCGGGATCGGGTTGCGCTGGTTCATGTCGACCAGGATGACATCGCCATCATTCAGCGTTGGGGTCATGCTGTCGCCCTGGACCGTCATGACGCGCAATAGAGAAGGCGCTGCCTTGAGGCTGTCGCGAATCCACGCGCGGCGGAAATGGAAATCCCGTCCCGTCCGATCCTCGTCCTCGACAATGGCTCCGCCGCCCATCGAGGGGCGCGCAGCGGCATACTGGATGGCGACGAAGTCGTTATGGTAATCGTCGGTGATGGGATCATCGCCCTTTACGCGGCCCTTGCCCGACAGGAGCCATTCCAGATCGACTTTGACCACGGCAGCGATGCGGGTGAGCTTGTCGAGATTGGGAAGCTGCGAG
>SLQN01000488.1 GCA_007131465.1 Paracoccaceae bacterium | reverse complement strand
GGGCGCGAACTGATGGCGGTGATCGACCGGTTTCCGACCCGCCGGCAGGAGGTTCTGGAACGCCTGCCTGCGGGCCGCTGAGCCGGTGTGATCCAGCGGAGGCTGACGCCACACCCTTTATGCGGGGGGCTGGCGCCCCCATGCGGCAAAGCCGCATTCCCCCCCGGATATCTGCGCAACTGCGACCCGGTCATTGCGTATAGTATCCGAGCTTCTCGGCCCAGCGCGACATCAGCCACCAGCCCGGCCCGAACACCCCCGCAAGCCAGAATACCAGCGCTGTGCCCGGATCAAGAAGCCCAAGCCAGACGCCAAGCGCCAGGACTGCGCCCACGCCATAGACCAGCGCACCCCCCGTGGCCACGAATTCCAGCCCCAGACGGATGCGGCTGAGCAGCGGAAACAGGCCATGGAACAGCGCCATGCCGCCCAGCGGGGGCAGCAAGATCAGGATCAGATAGCCCTCGCGGATGCCCTCGGCCAGTTGTGACAGGATAACCCAGGCCAGAACGAGGCCCGCGAAAAAGCACAGGAAATAGACCGCAAACAGCCGCAGCGGCGTGCGTTTCATCATTCGAACTCCATGATCACGTCATCGACGGCCAGCGACGCGCCCGCAGTCGCGTTGATCTTCGCGACCTTTCCCTTGCGTTCGGCGCGCAGGATGTTTTCCATCTTCATCGCCTCGACCGTGGCCAGTGCCTGACCCTCGTGGACATCTTCCCCTTCCGCGACAGAGATCGCCACCACCATGCCCGGCATCGGGCACAGGAGCAGTTTCGAGGTGTCGGGGGGCTGTTTCTCTGGCATGAGTTCGGCCAGTTCCGCCTGACGCGGCGAGAAAATGTTTACTTTCAGATCGGCCCCGCGCAGGCGCAGGCGGAATCCGCCAGGCAGTTTGCCCACTTTCATGACGATGGGCGTGCCATCGACGTTCAGCCGGGCCAGTGGTTGCCCCGGTTTCCAGTCTGATGTGACCCGGTAGGCTTGACCCTCCAGCGTGACTGTCGCGCCGTCCCGGTCGGCGTCGATTTGCGCGACGAGGCTTTCGCCCGCCAGACGGATCACCCAATCCGTACCGACGACGCGCTCATGGTTGTCCATCCGGCCCGAGACGCGCGCCCGCCGGATTTCGGCCACGCGATTCATCGCGCAGGCGCAGGCGGCGACCTGATGCAGAAGTTCGGCGTGCAAGGTCGCGCCTTCGAACCCGTCGGGATATTCCTCGGCGATGAAGGCGGTCGTGATCTCGCCCGAGACGAAACGCGGATGGTCCATCACGGCCGACAGGAAGGGCAGGTTATGCCCGATGCCCTCGAGCTCGAATTCATCCAGCGCGAGGCGCATTTCCTCGATGGCCTGCCCGCGCGTGGGCGCCCAGGTGCAGAGCTTCGCGATCATCGGGTCGTAATACCTGCTGATTTCGCCGCCCTCATAGACGCCCGTGTCATTGCGCACGGCGCGGGCCGGTTCCGCCAACTCAGTGGGGGGACGGTAGCGGGTCAGCCGCCCGATGGAGGGCAGGAAATTGCGATACGGGTCTTCGGCATAAAGGCGGCTTTCCATCGCCCAGCCATTGATCTTCAGGTCCGCCTGCGTAAAGGGCAGCTTGTCGCCTGCGGCCACGCGGATCATCTGTTCCACCAGATCGACCCCGGTGATCAACTCGGTCACCGGGTGTTCGACCTGAAGGCGGGTATTCATTTCCAGAAAGTAGAAATTCCGCTCGCCATCGACGATGAATTCCACGGTTCCAGCCGAGGTATAGCCCACCGCCGCCGCCAAGGCACAGGCCTGTTCGCCCATCGCGCGGCGCGTCGCTTCATCCAGAAACGGCGATGGCGCTTCCTCGATCACTTTCTGGTTGCGGCGCTGGATCGAGCATTCGCGTTCGTGCAGATAGAGTGTGTTGCCATGCGTGTCAGCCAGGACCTGGATTTCGATATGGCGTGGCTGGGTGACAAATTTCTCGATAAAGATGCGGTCATCACCGAAGCTGGCGGCGGCTTCGTTCTTCGAGGACTGGAAGCCTTCGCGCGCCTCGTCGTCATTCCAGGCGATGCGCATCCCCTTGCCGCCGCCGCCCGCACTGGCCTTGATCATCACCGGATAGCCGACCTCACCCGCGATCTTCACGGCCTCATCGGCATCCGCGATCAGTCCCATATAGCCCGGAACCGTGCTGACACCTGCCTCGGCGGCAAGCTTCTTCGAGGTGATCTTGTCGCCCATCGCCTCGATCGCGCCCACCGGCGGGCCGATGAAGGCCACGCCTTCAGCGGCCAGCGCCTCGGCGAATTTCATGTTTTCCGACAGGAACCCATAGCCCGGGTGCACCGCTTCCGCCCCGGTCTGGCGTATGGCGTCCAGAATCTTGTCGATCACGATATAGGACTGGTTCGCCGGGGCCGGCCCGATATGCACGGCCTCATCTGCCATACGCACATGCAGCGCGTGGCGGTCGGCATCGGAATAGACCGCCACTGTCGCGATCCCCATCTTGCGGGCAGTCTTGATGACGCGGCAGGCGATCTCGCCGCGATTGGCGATCAGTATCTTGGAAAACATGCGGACTCCTTTCCGGGGGCAGGCTGGCAGACGGGGGCAGATGCAGGCATCAGTCTTCCCATGTGTCGAAGGCAAATTCGGATGACCCGTCGAAAAGCTGCGGGTAACTGGCCTGTGCGGCGTGCATGTCCACGCGCAGAAGGGCGTGATAGCTGATCGGGTCGAAGGGTTCGGCGGCGGGCAGGACTTCGCGCCCGAGAAGCCAGGACAGCCGCCCGGCATCGAGATTGCCGCGCTCGAAGGGTTCTTCGCCGAAATGCGCAATCAGCGCGCCGAGGAAGGCTTCGTCTGCGCGGCGGTCAAGCGCGCGCCGGTCGGCATAGCGCTTGCGCGCGACAAGCGGGGTCGCGCCTTTCGGGTTGGCGCGGCGGATGGTAAACTGGAAATCACTGCTGGGCAGACGGCCGGGGAAACCGCGGTGTTTCAGCATGACCGCCCCCCGACCTGCCGGGGCTTGTGCGCCGGCACACCCGGCCTTGACGCAAAGCCCCGCATCGCCCCGGCAGCAGAGGACCCGCAAGATGACGACGTCAAAGGGACAGCAAGGTTCGCGCTGTGTCTGGCCGATGATGCGATCCGACAGCCTTGCCACACACGAACAAGACCCGACATGCCCGAAGTGTTCATGAAAAGGCGCGTAGTGACGCGGATCAATGCCGGACCGGGAAGAACGGGTGCAGAGGCAGGACATTTGTCCTGCCTCTGCGGAGAAAGATCAGTACTTTCCCTTGCGCGACATGGGTTCGACATAGACCGGGGCCGAAATCGGCTCGAAATGCTGAACCGGCTCCGGGGCCTTCCGTACGCAAGTAGCCGGAATGAAGGACACCAGAAACGCCGCGACCAAAGCGAGTTTCGCCATTTTATTCTCCTGCTCGATATCAGTGGGCGTGATTTCAAGATTGCACACGCCCGTTGGTTTTGTGTTGCATACGCCGGAATTGGCACACACGACGCAACAATACCGCGTTCCGCGAATCCTGACCACGAAAAACTTCGCGCAACCAGCGCTTGTTGCGCAGTTGCATCAGGCGCGCGGAAGAGGTTGCGGTCAGTCATGGTAAATATCCAGTTCAAGATCACAGCCATCCATCGTCAGCGCAAACCCTTCGAATACCTGAAACACCTCCGTATCGCGCACCCCGAATTCAATCGGCCGGTCCATGAGCGAGATTACCACGCCGCTCCAGCCTTCTGCCCGCAAATCATCCAGTTCCTCATCAGTCCGCGCGATCTGCGTTTCACACAGCCAGAGCATGTCTTCGAATACCCGTAGCGAATCTCCGGCATAGAGGCTTCCCGGTTCCGACAGGCGCGGCACAACGAAACGCATGCGGATCATCGAAAGGTCTTCGTCCCAGATCGTGTCATGGGGCCGCGCCTCGACGCCCGAGGGCATGACCAGCGGCTCTCCCTGTGCGACCGCTGTCCCGGCCCCCACCACAAGGATGCCGACCGCGCAAACTCCAGCGCCGCTCATCCATCGCCTGCACAGCCCCCATGCCCCCCTCAAAGCGGAATATTGTCGTGTTTTTTCCACGGGTTCTCGAGCTTCTTGTTGCGCAGCGATGCGAAGGCGCGCGCCACACGCTTGCGGGTGGAGTGCGGCATGATCACTTCATCTATGAAGCCTTTTTCGGCGGCCACAAAAGGGTTTGCGAAGCGTTCTTCATATTCGTTTATCCGCGCAGCAGTCTTTTCCACATCGCCCAGTTCGGACCGATAAAGGATCTCGACCGCCCCCTTGGATCCCATCACCGCGATCTCGGCGGTGGGCCAGGCATAGTTGAGATCCGCCCCCATATGTTTGGACGACATCACCACATAGGCCCCGCCATAGGCCTTGCGCGTGATCACGGTGACTTTCGGCACTGTCGCCTCGCCATAGGCATAGAGGAGTTTCGCACCATGCTTGATGACGCCCGCATATTCCTGCCCGGTCCCCGGCAGGAAACCGGGCACATCGACAAAGGTCAGGATCGGGATCTCGAAGGCATCGCAAAACCGCACGAAGCGCGCGGCCTTGCGCGAGCTGTCTATATCGAGGCAGCCCGCCAGCACCATCGGCTGGTTGGCCACCACGCCCACTGTGCGCCCTTCCAGACGGATGAAACCCGTTATGATGTTCTTGGCGAATTCGGCCTGAATCTCGTAGAAGTCGCCCTCATCGGCCACCTTCTCGATCAGTTCCTTCATGTCGTAGGGGGTGTTCGGGTTGTCGGGGATCAGGCTGTCAAGGCTCGGCTCCAGCCGCGCCGGGTCATCGAAGAAAGGCCGAACGGGCGGTCTTTCGCGGTTGTTCAGCGGCAGGAAATCGATCAGGCGGCGCACTTCGATCATCGCCTCGACATCATTTTCGAAAGCCGCATCCGCGACCGAGGATTTCCGCGTATGGGTGACCGCGCCGCCCAGTTCCTCGGCGGTGACCACTTCATTGGTGACGGTCCTGACCACATCGGGGCCGGTCACGAACATGTAGCTGGAATCCTTAACCATGAAGATGAAGTCGGTCATTGCCGGGCTGTAGACCGCGCCGCCCGCGCAGGGGCCCATGATCACGCTGATCTGCGGGATGACGCCCGACGCCTTGATGTTTCGGTCGAAGACATTGCCATAAGCAGCGAGACTGGCGACACCTTCCTGAATGCGCGCCCCACCGGAATCGTTCAGTCCGATGACCGGGGCGCCGTTCTGGATCGCCATGTCCATGATCTTGCAGATCTTCGCGGCATGGGTTTCGGACACCGATCCGCCCATGACCGTGAAATCCTGCGCAAAGACATAGACCTGTCGGCCATTCACGGTGCCCCAGCCCGTGACGACGCCATCACCTGCCGGCCGTTCGGCCTGCATGCCGAAATCAATGCAACGATGGGCCACGAACATGTCGAATTCTTCAAAGCTCCCTTCATCCAGTAACAGCTCGATCCGCTCGCGCGCGGTCAACTTGCCCTTGGCATGCTGCGCCGCGACCCGGCGTTCACCGCCGCCGCTGCGCGCCGTGGCACGATGGCTTTCAAGCTGCTGCAAGATGTCCTTCATATGTCCCTCCGGAAACTGCAAGCGGCCCGGTTTCAGGCCGCCTTCGCGGAACATACTTGCGCAATTCGCGACAGAAAAGCAAAATAAAGAAAATTTGCAAAGCCCCACAGGGGCGCCTGCGATAATTTGCAAATCTGCGGGCAGCTTGACTTTCCAAGGCTTGACCCTTCTTTTCACATATACAATTTTTCGCGCCTGCACCCCACGAAGGTCCGCTCCAATGCTGCATCAGCCCCAGCCCGTGACGATCCTTTTTCTGGACCGCACGACCCCGCCGCATGTGGCCACACTGGTCGCGCAGGCCTCGGTCGCGGCGCTGGCGATGAATGTGTTTCTGCCTTCGCTGCCGTCGATGGCCGCCTATTTCCAGACCGATTACGCCGTGATGCAACTCTCGGTGTCGCTGTACCTGCTGGTCAATGCCGTTTTGCAGGTCTTCATCGGGGCCATCTCCGACAGGTTTGGCCGCAGGCCGGTGATGCTGGCGGCATTGATCGGTTTCATCCTTGCAACAATCGGCACGATGCTGGCGACATCGGCCGTGGTTTTTCTGGTCTTCCGAATGTTGCAGGCAGTTGTCGTGACGACCATCGTGCTGTCGCGCGCATCGATCCGCGACATCATGGGCGAGGCCGAGGCAGCCTCGCGTATCGGGTATGTCACGATGGGCATGGCAATCGTGCCGATGGTCGCCCCGGCCATCGGCGGCGTGCTGGACGAGGTCTTTGGCTGGCGCGGCAGTTTCGGGCTGATGCTTCTGGCAGGGATCGCCGTGCTGGGCTTGAGTTGGCGCGACATGGGCGAAACAAAGCACGATCTGGGGCTGCCGGGGCAAGGCATGTTTACTGGCGTGCCCGAACTGATGCGCGCACGGCGGTTCTGGGGCTATTGTGCAACTGCGACGCTGGCGTCAGGGGCCTTCTTTGCCTATCTGGGCGGGGTGCCCTTTGTGGGGACGGTGGTCTTCGGCATGTCGCCGTCGCAACTTGGCCTGTTCTTTGGCGCGCCTGCCCTGGGTTATGCCGCCGGGAATTTCCTGGCCGGGCGGTATGCGGCGCGGCTTGGGGTCAACCGGATGATCCTTCTGGGCTGCCTGACCGGATTTGGCGGCATGGTGCTTTTGTTGCTGCTGTATCTGGCCGGGCTGCTTTCGGTTGGTGTGTTTTTCGGCTGCTTCATCTTCACCGGGCTTGGCAACGGGATGCTGCTGCCCTCGGCCACGTCGGGGATGATGTCAGTGCGCCCACATCTGGCCGGAACCGCCAGCGGCATTGGCGGGGCAATCATGATCGGGGGCGGCGCGGGCCTGTCGGCGCTTGCAGGTGTGCTGCTGACCGCCGAGACCGGGGCAGCCCCTCTGATCTGGCTGATGGTCACGACTACAGGGCTGGCGATACTGCCGCTGCTCTATGTGCTTGCCCGCGAAAAGCAGATTTCGGCTTGACCAGAGGCTGCGACTTTGCAAAGCCTTTCGGCTAAATTAGCTAACCCATCCGAGGACAGATGCCTCCGCAAAAGCTGTATGCCGGAGCCAAACTGCGCGAGACGCGCAACCAGCTTGGGCTGACGCAGAAGGATTTTGCCGGCCGTCTGGGCGTATCGCTGCCCTATCTCAACCAGATGGAGAACAACAATCGCCCGCTTTCGACAGCCGTGGTGCTGGCCTTGGCGCGCGAATTCGGCATGGATGTGACTGAACTGTCCGCCGGGGACAGCGAACGCCTTGTGTCGGACCTGCGCGAGGCCTTTGCCGATCCGCTGTTTGGCAAGACCACCCCTGCCCTGCCCGACCTGCGGCTTGTGGGGGCCAATGCACCTGGCTTTGCCCGCGCGTTTCTGGACCTGCACCGGGCCTATCGGCAGGCGCAGGAGCAACTCGCCTCGCTGGACGAGGCGCTGGGGCGTGCCGACACGACGCTGCGCCTCAGCCCATGGGAGGAAGTGCGCGATTTTTTCCATTATTGCGACAATTATATAGACGCGGTGGACCGCGCCGCCGAACGCTTTGCCGCGCAGGGACGCGATGCGCTGAGCCTTGCCCGCGAAGCGCTGGCACAGCGCAAGGTCACGTTGCGGCTGACGAACGGATCGACGCTGCGCCATCTGGACCCGGCCACGCAGACGCTGGAAATCTCGGCCAAGGCCGCGCGCGCGACGCAGGCCTTCCAGATGCTGCATCAGGTGGCGCTGCTGACGCAATCTGACCTTCTGGATGCCACGCTGGATCTTGCGCGCTTCCAGTCGGACGAGGCGCGCGCGATTGCAAAGATCGGGCTGGCCAACTATTTCGCGGGCGCGGCCCTGCTGCCCTATCGCCGGTTTCTGGAGGCCGCGCAAAGCACGCGCCATGACCTGGAGGCGCTGGCCGACCAGTTCGGCGCGTCGATCGAGCAAGTGGCGCACCGGTTGTCCACGCTGCAACGCCCCGGCGCGAAAGGGGTTCCGTTCTTCTTCGTGCGGGTGGATCAGGCCGGCACGATCACCAAGCGCCATTCCGCGACGCGGCTGCAATTCGCGCGCTTCGGCGGGGCCTGTCCGCTGTGGAATGTGCATCGCGCCTTTGAAACACCGGGGCGGTTTCTGCGCCAGCTTGCCGAAACCCCGGACGGGATGCGCTATTTCTGCCTTGCGCTGGCGGTCACGAAGGGCGGGGGCGCGTTTCATGCGCCAGTGCGGCGCTATGCCATCGGGCTGGGCTGCGAGATCGACCATGCGGGCGCGCTGGTTTATGCCGATGGCATGGATCTGGGGCGCGCGGCCGGGTTCGATCCGATCGGCATTTCCTGCCGCATCTGTGAACGCGACAATTGCCACCAGCGGTCGGTTCCACCGCTGGAACGACGGCTGAAAATCGACCATGACTACCGCGAATTGCTGCCCTACCGGATCGAATAGCGCCCGCTCAGTCAAAGACCTCGGCGGCGTCCACGCCCCAGAGATGGCGCTTCTCGGCCCAGCCGCGCGCGCCCTCGACCTCCAGCCTGCACCAGTCCGGCGCGCAGGCGCGCACCCGCGCGATCACGCCGCGTTCCAGTAGCGCCGTCTGGGCGCTGGCTGGGTCGGCACGCTGATAAAGCGGCGTCATGTCGGTCTGGACCAGCGCCGTGCGCAACCCCGAGAGCAGCGCATGGTGCATCCACCCGCCCTGCCCCTCGGCATCCTCGACCCGGCGCCAATGCTCGTATTCCGCCGTCACGCGCAGCGGCAGATCGCGGCGCTGATACACCCAGTCGATCCGGTGCGACTGGTCCGGCCCGCGCCGGGCATTGGCCTCGGTCGCGCGCAGCGACACGAAGCGCGGCAAGTGCAGGTTCGTCACCTGCCCGCGCTCTGCCGCCGCTGCGGCCACGGGTGACCACGCAATCGCGAGCGCGAGCGCCATCTTCAGGAAAAACCGTGATTTCATGTGCCTGCCTGTCCGGTTGTCCCGGTTTTGATGTTCCAGATACTGCCCGTTCTGCCCCCCGCACCGAAGTCGCGGCATTTGACCGCTTGTAGAATGGCGCGAGTGCTGGCAGTTTGCCCCAAACCTTGTGGATTGCAAAGAGGTGAGACGCGGTCATGCCCAATCAACGCCTGAGTGTTGTTGTAACGCGACGCCTGCCGGATGTGGTCGAGACCCGGCTGAAGGAATTGTTCGATGTCGCGTTGCGCTATGACGACGCGCCAATGCGCCGCGAAGACCTTGTCGAAGCTGTCCGCCGCGCGGATGTGCTGGTCCCGACGATCACCGACCAGATCGACGCCACCCTGCTGGCGCAAGCTGGCGACAAGCTGAAGCTGATCGCCAATTACGGCGCAGGCGTGGATCATATCGATGTGCAATCCGCCCGTCAGCGCGGGATACTGGTCTCCAACACGCCCGGCGTTGTCACCGATGACACAGCCGACATGACGCTGGCGCTGATGCTGGCCGTCACCCGCCGTATCCCGCAAGGGCTGGCCGAGATGCAGGGCGATGGCTGGCGCGGATGGTCACCGATGGCGCATCTGGGCACGCGGATCGGGGGCAAGCGGCTGGGCATCCTGGGCATGGGTCGTATCGGGCAGGCGGTGGCGCTGCGCGCGCGCGCTTTCGGTATGCAGATTCACTATCACAACCGCCGCCGCCTGCGCCCGGAAATCGAGGACGCGCTGGAAGCGACCTGGTGGGAAAGCCTTGACCAGATGGTTGCGCGGATGGACGTGATCTCGGTCAATTGCCCGCACACGCCCTCGACCTTCCATCTGATGAATGCGCGGCGGCTGAAACTGATGAAGCCCAGCGCCGTGATCATCAACACCTCGCGCGGCGAGGTGATCGACGAGAACGCGCTGACACGCGGCCTGCGCGCGGGCGAGATTGCGGGCGCGGGGCTGGATGTGTTCGAGCAACGCCACGACATCAACCCGCGCCTGCGTGAATTGCCCAATGTGGTGCTGTTGCCGCATATGGGGTCGGCCACGCGCGAAGGGCGGATCGAGATGGGCGAGAAGGTGATCCTGAACGTCAAGACCTTCGCTGATGGTCACCGCCCGCCTGATCAGGTCGTGCCCTCGATGCTGTAAGGGCGGATCAGTCAGGAAGATCGTGCGCCGCGACCTTGCGCAGCAGACCCACAAACGCGTCCACATAATGCGCCGCCGTCGCATGGCCTTTCTCGGCGGTCGCAATCGCAGCGTTGCCCACGGTTCCAGCCGGGTTCAGGTCGCTTGAAATCCAGCCATAGGACACCGGGCCAATGGGCGAAATGCTGGCCCCTTGCGCGCTGGAGGAGAAATCCCGCGCCGCACTCATATCCACCAGTTCGGGCCGGAAGGCCAGCATGAGCGAGGTTTCCACATCACCGCCATGAATGCCGAAAGCCGTTTCCTGCGCCGGATACATTCCGTCTGGCTGGCCGAAGCTGCCCCATTGGCATTTGACCGCCAGCATTCGCGCCTGCACCCGCAATTCGCGCGACAGGATCGAGACAAGGTCCAGATTGCCGCCATGACTGTTGACGATGACGATCTTGCGCACGCCCGCCCGCGCCACTGACAGCCCGATCTCGGTCCAGATGCGCAAGGCATTCTCGGCGCTGAGTGTCAGCGTGCCCGGCGCGTGCAGGTGTTCGTTCGATTTGCCGACCGCCTGCACCGGCAGGATACGGATATCCAGATCGTCGGGGCAGCGGGCGCGCAGCAGGCCAAGCAGCCCTTCGGCGATCATCGTGTCGACACCCACCGGCAGATGCGGCCCGTGCTGTTCAATCGCCGCAGTGGGCAGAATGGCGATGGTGCGCATCGGGTCGATGCTGTCATATTCGGTGGTGCGGTATTCCGCCCAGTCAAGCCGTCGCATCAATCCCTCATGTGCTGTAGGTGGCCGAAAGGCGCGATTGCAGATATTCCGCGCCGGTGACTGCCGGATACTTTGCCGCCCCTGTGCCCGGCAGCGCCGTGACCAGCGCATCGGGGTTGGGGTCTAGGAAGAACGCAACCGACTGACGCGCGCGCGGCGGGGGCAGAACGCGGTGCGGGGTCGAGACATAGATGTCATTGGTCCAGCGCATCAGGCAATCGCCGATATTGACGATGAATGCACCGGGCATATGCGGCACATCCTGCCAGTCGCGCCCGCGCGGGCGCACCTGCAGGCCCGGTGCCCCATCGGTCAGCAGCAGCGTCAGCGCGCCGTAATCGGTATGCGCGCCCGCGCCGATCTCACCCTCCGCGCCGCTGGCGGCCGGATAGGACAGCAGGCGCAGCGTCGCCATGGGCGCGGTGAAATGCGGCGCGAAATGGTCGGGCGGCACGCCAAGGTCACGCGCCACGGGCTGCAACAGCGCCACGCCCAGACCCCAGACCGCGTCGAAGTACTCCAGCATCGTGGCGCGAAAACCCGGCAGGTCGGGCCACAGGTTGACGCCGCGAAACGGCGCGCCCGCCAGCACGCGCGGATCATCGGGCGCCAGGTCGAGGCCGATGTTGAAGGCCTCCTTGCGGTCGCTCAGCCCAGAAGTTTCATCCAGCGATTCCGAACCCATGTAGGCCCAGCCGCGATTATGCGGATTGGTGGCGATGGAAAGCGGGCGCTTGGCGGATTCGGGCAGGGCGAAAAGATGGGCAGCCTGCGCGAAGACATCGGAAATGTGCCGGTCCGGGATGCCGTGGTTCGAAAGCAGGAAGAAGCCTGTCTCGCGGCATACGGCCCCCAGCCGCGCGGCAAAGCCCAGCGGATCGGTGGCATTTTCGGCCCAATCGAGGACGGGGATGGTCATGCGGTGGCCTGTCGTGTCTGGGGCCGTGCGCCGGTCAGGCGGTCCATTGCGCGGCCCACGCGGACCAGATGCGCATTGCGGCTGGCAGGGGTAGAACTGTCCATCAGGTAATGCGCGGCAAAGGCCGTGCGGCAGCGTTTGGCGCACAAAAGCCTGACCCCGCGCAGAAGCGTGCGCTTGCCTGGCGCACCGACAAACAGGGTCAGCCAGCGGCTGGCCCCGCAGGTCGTGAACACCCCCAGCCGTGTGATATGGGTCAGCCCGGGACGGATGGTCCGATTCATCCTGTCGGGCATCAGGAACGCCAGATCAGGCAGCAGCACCCGGTCGAGCCAGCCTTTCAGCAGCGCAGGCAGCCCGTACCACCATGTCGGATAGACGAAGATCAGCGTATCGCACCAGTCCAGATCGTCGGCGGCCTGCGCGACAGGCGCGCGATTCTCCGGGCTGTTCAGATAGCCCTGCCATTCGGCGCGGCTCAGCCCCGGCGCGAATTCATCTGCGTAAAGATCATGCAGCCGGGTTTCCGCGCCCGCGTCTTCCAGCCGCGCCAGCACCAGATCACGGATCGCGGCGGTAAAACTGGCCGGGTCGGGGTGACAATAGACGACCAGCGCACGCATCAAAGCCCCTCCATCTCGCGGCCCACGCGGGCCAGAAACCCTGTGCGGGCGGCATCTGACGCGCGGTTCATGTCATACAACGCAAGATAGCGCAATTTCTCGGGCCGCGTCACATGCCAGAGCGCGCGCTTGACGACATGGCGCGGCGGGTCACCCGCAAGGATGGCGCGCATCCGCGTGCCGCCATAGGTGGTGACAGCGGCCAGCTTGCGAATATGGGTCAGGTTGGGCATGACCTTGCCCTCTTCCAGCCGGAAGGACACGCCGGGCAGGAACACGCGGTCGAAAAACCCCTTGAGGATAGCCGGATAACCGAAATTCCAGACGGGAAAGACCAGCACCAGCGCCTGTGCGGCACGCAGGCGTTCGACATAGCGTGCGACGGGGGCCAGATTGGGGCCGACCTCATGATAGCCGCGCCGCTCTGCTTCCGTCAGCACGGGCGAGAAGCCTTCGGCATTCAGGTCGCAATCATCCACCTCCCACCCACGCGCGGTCAGTTTCTCCACCACCTCGCGATGCAATGCGGCGGAGAAACTTTCCGGGCAGGGATGGGCAAAAAGGACCAGCGCACGCGTCATTCAGCGGCAGTCCTTCCGCGATAGTCATAGATTCGCTCGAACTTCCAGGCCGGGTCATCCCAGGCGATCATCTTGCCGGGGTTCAGAAGGCCCTTTGGGTCTGCCTCGCGCTTGAAGGCCAGTTGCCGGTCATCCACGGTCTGACGGCCG
Source organism: Paracoccaceae bacterium (assembly GCA_007131465.1). Taxonomy (GTDB): domain Bacteria; phylum Pseudomonadota; class Alphaproteobacteria; order Rhodobacterales; family Rhodobacteraceae; genus Roseinatronobacter. The sequence goes on along the minus strand of SLQN01000488.1, from coordinate 4,927 downwards.
CCTTCCTCCAGGGTGAAACGGTGCGGGTTGAAGATCATGCAGCCTGCGTCCTCGTGCAGGCGCACGATCTCGTCCAGACGTTCCTCGGTCGTGAATTTCACGAGGCTGAGGCCTGCGAACATGACCTTGCCCTCCTCGCGGATGACTTCCAGATGTTGAAGCACTTCCGGCGATAGCGCCTGCCGCATCGCGCGCACCTTCTCGGCATGGGTCGGGTAGCCATAGCGCACTTGCAGATAGGTGACCTTTGGGTCGACCTTCAGCGCGCGCAACGTGGTGTGGTTCCAGCCATATTCAAACACCGGGCCGGGGTCGCGCACCCAGTCGCTCGCGCCGGACTGGTAGATGATCTTTGCGGCGGGGCGGCGGGCGGTGAAGGTCTCGAACCCGTCCATCGACTGCGGCGCGACCATCAGCCCCACGAGATGCGTGCCCTCGCTCACGTAAGGGGCCACGCGCTGGAAATAGCTATGCGCGGTAGGCGCTTCATAGAGGCTTGCGATCTTGATCAGGATACCGTCCTGATTGGCCAGCTCCTCTGCATAGGCCAGCGCCGCGTCAAAATCGTCGAACGCCACGAACAGCCCGACCCAGTCATAGGCAGGCGCAAGCGGCATTTCCAGCTCGGTTATGATGCCGTTTGTGCCGTAAGCATGGCTGACGCGGGCCAGTTCCTCGCCGCGGAATTCCAGCACGCGCGGCTCTTCCTCCATCGTCACCACACGCAGGCGGATGATGTTGCCAAGGTCGCGCAAGGAGCCCCATGTGCATGACCCGATCCCGCCCGAGCCACCAGCGACAAACCCCCCGATGGTGGCCGTGGCCCATGTGCTGGAGAACATGCGCAATTCCTGCCCCGAGTGTTCCTTGCAGGCCGCGTCCACATCTTTCAGCAGGCAGCCCGGCTCCACGATCACGCGCCCCGGATGCACCGCCTTCACGGCGGCCATGTTCTTCATGTGCAGGATGCAGCCGCCCGCCATCGGCATGGCTTGCCCGTAATTGCCGGTGCCTGCCCCGCGCGTCGTCACCGGAACGTCAAGCGCGTAGCAGGTTTTCAGCACCTCGATCACCTCGGCCTCGTCCCTGGGGGCCACGACGAATTCGCCCTCCAGATGGTCCATCCGGGCCTTCAGGACTGGCGAATACCAGAAGAAATCGCGGCTCTTGGCGCGGATGGAGACGGGGTTTTCGTCCAACTCCAGATGCGACAGGGCGGCTTTGGCAGCAGCGACATTGGGGGTCATGGCGTCCTCATCAGATGGTCGAGTTCGGCGTAATCGGGCAGCGTGCGGTCAATGGCGCGGCCCGCGCGCAACACGATGCGGTCGGATTGTGGGCGGGCCAGCGCCTCGGTCCAGGACCGCGCGCGCAGGATCACCAGATCGGCGGGTGCGCCGGGGGCAAGGCTGGGCGCATCAAGGCTGCACGCACGGGCGGGGTTGGCAAGGAAAGCGTCGGGCCAGTCCGGGTCGGAATGGTCCAGATGCGCGATGCGTGTCGCCTCGCGCAGCACCTCAACCATGTCGAGATCGCCATACGCATAAAACGGGTCGCGCGTGTTGTCGGAGGCGAAAGCGACATTGATGCCGCGTGCCTTCATTTCATGCACAAGCGTCACGCCGCGCCAGCGGGGGGTGCGCCCGGGGCTGCGGTCTTGCAGATACATGTTGCACATGGGCAGCGAGACGATGTTGATCCCCGCCTTGGCCACCAGATCCAGCGTTTCCAGCGCCTCACTCTCGGGCTGCACAGCAAGCGCGCAGCAATGCCCCACAGTGACGGGCTTGTCATAGCCCAACTCCAGCACCGTCTCGGCGATCATGCGCAGGGTCGCGGCTGCGGGGTCGCCGGTTTCATCGGCGTGAAAATCGACCTCCAGCCCGCGATTCATTGCCAGCTTGAAAAAGCCGCGCAATTGCGCGCGCAGGTCGGGCACAGAATAGGTGACAAGCCCCAGCACGCCGCCATGTTCGGCCACGATGTCGGCGGTGCGGGCAAAGTCGCCCGCCATATCCACCTTGTCCACACCCGCAAGCGCCGCCCCTTGCAGGGCAATACGCCCGGCCCATTTTTCGCGCATTTCAGAAAACACAGGCCAGGAAATCGCATCCTGCGGGGCGATGCTGTCAAGATGCGTTCGGATGGCGCGCGTGCCATGCGCATAGGCACAGCGCAGCGCGAAATCCATGCGGCTGCGCACATCTTCTGCTGACCAGTTTGCCTCTCGGTCCGCGCCCACAGTCGTCAGTGCGCCCATGAAACTGCCATCGGGGTTAGGGCTGCGCGGCCAGATATGGCCCTTGTCCAGATGCGTGTGCATGTCGATGAAGCAGGGCAGCACCAGCGCACCGCCCATGTCGATGGCGGGGACATCGCGGCGATCAGAGAGCGTGGCACCGTCAACGCTCAGCGCATGGCGGATCAATCCACCCGCCTGCCCCAGCAGGCAGGCAGGTATAGTAATGTTTTCCAGCCGGAACGGGCCAGATGCGGGAAGGGTCCGGAAATCGTTCATGTCTCGCGCTTCACAGCGCTTTCATGCCATTTGCGCAACAGCATGTGGCTCAGGAAGGACAGGCCCGCGAAGATGATGACGCCCGTTGCCGCGATCAGGATCAGGGCCGCGAACATGCGCGGGATGTTCAGCCGGTAGCCTGCTTCAAGGATGCGAAACGCCAGACCAGACCCGATGCCGCCCGTGCCTGCCACATATTCCGCCACCACCGCCCCGATCAGCGCAAGCCCGCCCGCAATGCGCAGACCGCCCAGGAAATAGGGCAGCGCCGAGGGCAGACGCAGGTAGCGCAGCGTCTGCCAGCGGGACGCGCCATAGATGCGAAAGAGGTCGCGCAGGTTGTGATCGGCCGAATTCAGCCCCAGCGTGGTATTGGCCAGCACCGGAAAGAACGCGACCAGCCAGGCGCACAGCAAAAGCCCCGCTGTCCGGTTGTCGACATAGATGAAGATCAGCGGCGCGATGGCGACCACAGGCGTCACCTGCATGATGACGGCATAGGGGTAGAAGGACATTTCCATCAAACGGCTTTGCGTGAACAAGACCGCCAGCCCCACCCCCCCGATAACGGCCACCGCCAGCGCCATCATCGTGATCTGAAGCGTGACCAGCAACGCATCAAACAGCATCGCCCAGTCCTTGATCAGCGTTTCCAGCACCAGACCGGGGCGCGGCAGGATGAAATGCGGGATGTTGTTCCACATCACCACACGGTCCCAGAACCAGATCATGGCGATCATGACGGCCACCGGCAGCAGCCATTTCCCGAAGCGTTCGAACCGCGCGGCGCGCAGGCGGCGCAGGTCATCGGCATCATAGAGCGGTTGTCTATCGGCAATGCTCATGCGTGCGCTTCTCCCATCGCTTCCTGCAACGCTTTTGACGCCTCGCGGCACAGGGCCGCATAATCCGCAGACGTGCGGAATTCCTCATCACGCGGGTAAGGGGCATCCACACTCACCTCGCGGATCACGCGGCCCGGCCGGGCGGCCATGATCACGATCCGGTCCGACAGGAAGACCGATTCAAACACCGAATGGGTGACGAAGATCACGGTGCAGCCGATCTTCGCCTTGAGTGTCAGAAGGTCATTGTTCAGCCGGAAGCGCGTGATCTCGTCAAGGGCGGCGAAAGGTTCATCCATCAGGATCAGGCGGGGCTTCGTGACCATCGCCCGCGCGATGGACACGCGCATCTTCATGCCGCCCGACAATTCGCGCGGATAGGCGTCGAGGAATTTCTCCAGCCCGACAAGGCGCAGGGCTTCGAGCACCTCGTCCTTGACGGACGCGTAGCTTTTCCCCTTGAGCCGGAAGGGCAGCCACACATTCTGCGCGACTGTCGCCCAAGGCATGAGCGTGGGTTCCTGAAACACCACGCCAAGGTCATTCTCGGACTGCCCGCCCGCCCATGTGATCCGCCCCGCGCTGGGTGTGGACAGCCCCGCGACCAGGCGCAGGGCTGTGGATTTCCCGCATCCCGACGGCCCCAGAAGCGAGATGAAATCACCGCTGTTGACGTTGAGGTTCATATCGCGCAGGGCCACAACATCACCATTGAAGGTCTTGGTGACATTGGTCATGTCCAGCACGGGGGGGCGCTTGCCCAGAGGCAGGGATTGCATGAGATCTCCGTCGCGTCACTGCGCCCCGGTTACGGGCGCAGGTCGAGCCCCAGACCGTTGTTCACGAAATCGAAATTCACGGCAGATGTCCAGTCCAGCCCGGCCTCGACCACACCAGCATCAACCATCGCCGTATAGAACTCCTCGACCTGTTCGGGCGTCATCGCGCCGATCCCCAGTTCCAGCGCATCGCCGCTGTCCACGATCCCGTTCTCGATCATCATCTCGATGGCGAAATCGACCTTGTCGCGGGTCATGTCGGGGTTGGCTTCAAGGATCATGGCGATGGCATCCTCGTTGTCGCCGTAGAGGAAGTTATACCAGCCGAGGATCGAGCCATTGACGAAACATTCCACCACCTCGGGGCTGTTGTCGATGGTGGACTGCATCACCTCTACCGTGGTGGCATAGGTGGAATAACCCGCATCCGCGATCAGGAAGACATTTGGCATGAATCCGGCTTCTGTCAGGATCGCGAAGGGTTCGGATGACAGGAAGCCCTGCATGCCTGTCCGGGTATTCGCCAGAAAGGGGGCCGGGTTGAACGTATAGGGCTGGCGCTGCTCGACGGTGAATCCATGGGCCGAGATCATCCACTGATAGTAGGATGTGAAGCCATTGTCGCCGATGAACAGGGTCAGGTCTTTCAGCTCTTCCCATGTATCGGCCTCGCCGGGGTGAGAGATGATCACCTGCGGGTGCTTCTGGAAGGTTGCCATCACGGCCACGACGGGAATGTCCTCGGCTACGGCATTGAACGCCTGCAAAAGATCACCGCCCATATG
>SLQN01000069.1 GCA_007131465.1 Paracoccaceae bacterium | reverse complement strand
GATGATCTTCGTCAGTGACGAATTCGAGGCCCAGACCGGCTACAGCATGGAAGAAGCAGTCGGGCGCAACTGCCGCTTCCTGCAAGGCCCCCAGACCAGCCCCGAGGCGATCGAGGCGATCCGCTGGGCCTTGCGGGCGGAAACCCGGTTCAGCATCGATATCCTGAATTACCGCAAGGACGGATCGGCCTTCGTGAACCGGCTGCGGATCCGGCCGATCTATGACGCGGATGGGCGGCTTCTGTTTTACGCCGGGGCACAGAACCCGGTCTGATCTGTGGGCGCGCGGCGCATGCGGGTATTCTGCGTGCGCCCTCTTGTTGCCGGGCATGCCCTGCCTTACATCCTGCGCCATGATCAATGTCTTTCCCTTCCTCAACCGCGCCCCGCTCGTCTCTGTCCTGCGCCTTCAGGGCATGATCGCCACTGGCGGCTCGCCGGGGCGGCTGAATGATGCGGGCCTTGCCAGCATGATCGAGGCCGCGTTTCGGCGCGGCAAACCGAAAGCCGTGGCGCTGGTCATCAATTCGCCCGGGGGAAGCCCGGTGCAAAGCGCGCTGATCGCAGCGCGTATCCGGCGGTTGGCAGAGGAAACGAAGCTTCCTGTCCATGCCTTTGTCGAGGATGTCGCGGCATCGGGTGGAGACTGGCTGGCGACGGCAGCGGACGATATTCATGTCGATGGCAATTCCATCGTCGGGTCCATCGGGGTCATCTCGGCCGGGTTCGGACTACATGATTTGATCGCCCGCTACGGGGTCGAGCGGCGGGTCTATACGTCGGGCAAGTCGAAATCGCAGCTTGACCCGTTCCAACCGGAGAATGCCGAAGATGTCACCCGCCTGCGCGCGTTGCAGGACCAGGTGCATCAGAATTTCATCGCCCAGGTCAAGACCCGGCGCGGCACGAGACTTGCAGAGGATGAGGGCCTGTTCACGGGCGAATTCTGGGTCGGGACCCGCGCTGTGGACCTGGGGCTTGCCGACGGACTGGGCCATCTGGTGCCGATGATGAAACACCGCTACGGCGACAAGGTCCGGTTTCGTGACTACGGCCCGCGCCGCCCATTCCTGTCACGTTTCGGCCTGTCTCTAGTTAACGACGTGATGGCCAGAGCCGAAGAACGCGCGCTGTATGCGCGCTACGGGATCTAGCCCATGATCATCCGGATCGTGGTCCTGTTTTTGCTGTTCATCGTCGTGATGGGCGCGATCCAGAAATTCCTGAACCCAAAACACAAGACACCGCTCGACAAGCTGCGTGCAACCCGCTTGCCCCGTCCGCGCAAATGCAAGCGGTGCGGCAAGTTTCTGCTCCGCAACGACGATTGCGATTGCAAGGACACATAAGACATGGTGATTGACCTATTGCTGGTGGCCGCCGGGCTGGCGCTTTTGCTGGTGGCCGGGGATTTTCTGGTGCGCGGTGCCGTGAACCTCGCGCTGCGGCTGGGCATCCCGGCGATGATGGTGGGCATGACCGTGGTCGCCTTCGGCACCTCTGCGCCGGAATTGCTGGTGTCGGTGCAGGCGGTTCTGGCCGGTGCGGGCGGGCTGGCGCTGGGCAATGTGGTCGGATCGAACATTGCCAACATCCTGCTGGTCATGGGCGCGCCAGCGCTGATCGCGCCCGTGCTGCTGGAGCGCGAAAGCAAGCGCGACTTCGTTATCATGATCGCGGCGACATTGCTGTTCATCGCGCTGGCGTTCACGGGCACGATCGGGCTGTGGCAGGCGCTGGTCCTGCTGGCGGCCTTCGCCCTGTTCATGGGCGACAGCATCATCCGCGGACGGCGCGAGCGGGTGGCGCTGGATGATCTGGAGGGCGCAGACCCCAACCTGCAAGGCCCCAAGATTGCCGGATTGCTTGCGCTGGGGCTGATCGGCCTGCCGCTGGGTGCGCAACTGCTGGTCACGGGGGCCGTGGATATCGCCGAGGCTCTGGGCGTGTCCGATGTCGTGATCGGGCTGACCATCGTGGCAATCGGCACGTCGCTGCCGGAACTGGCGACAACCCTGATGGCCGCCCTGCGGCGGGAAGGGGGCGTGGCACTGGGCAATATCCTTGGCTCCAACATCTTCAACCTGCTGCTGATCCTGGGCGTGGCCGGGCTGTTTGGACAGATGAGCGTGCCTGCCGGAATGTTGCGCCTTGATCTGTGGGTGATGCTGGCGGCTGCGCTGATCCTTGCACCCTTCATCTGGACGGGCCGTCCCCTCGGGCGGGTGCTGGGGCTGGCATTGCTTTTTGCCTATGCGACCTATCTGGTGGTGCTGTTCAACACCGGAGGCTGACCCATGCCACGTGCCTTGGTTACAGGGGCGGCGCAACGACTGGGCCGCGCGATGGCGCTGTATCTGGCGCAGCGCGGCCATGACGTTGCGATCCATTACGGCCGCTCTGCCAGCGCTGCCGAAGAGCTTGCGCACGAGATCACAGCGCTGGGCCAACGCGCCATCTGCCTGCGCGCCGACCTGCTGGAGGAGGCCGCACTCGCGCCACTGGTGCCAGACGCCGCGCGCGCGCTGGGCGGGCCGCTGACAGTGCTGGTCAACAATGCCTCGATCTTCGAGCCCGACAGCATCGCGACAGCCACCCGCGAAAACTGGGACCGTCACATGATGTCGAACCTGCGTGCGCCCTTCGTGCTGACCCAGGCCCTTGCCGCGCAATGCCCCGCCCCTGTGGTGGATGACGCGGGCGAACCTGTCGCGCAGGGGTTGGTGGTGAACATGATTGACCAGAAGGTACGCAAGCTGACGCCCGAGCATATGACCTATTCCATCGCAAAGATGGGGCTCTGGGCCTTTACCCGCATGGCCGCACAACAGCTCGCGCCTGCGATCCGGGTGAATGCCATAGGACCGGGCCCCACACTTCAGGCTGCCGACCAGCCTGCGGACCTGTATCAGCGCAGCCGCCAGAGCACGGTTCTGGGCCGTGGCGCGAACCTGTCCGACATCACTGCCGCGCTGGGTTTTTTTCTGGATGCGCCTGCGGTTACAGGCCAGATCTTGTGCGTGGATGGCGGTGAACATCTGATCTGGCAGAACATGGAGGCTGCATCGCTTGCGCGTGGCTGAGAGGCGATAGAGCGCAAGTTGTGCACCGGTCACGAAACTGTCACAGAAGTGCGACGAAAAGTTCAAGAGTTTCAGGGCATTGCGGAACATCAGTATATTTTGCAATATTTTCAATACCTTAATGTATTGCCTATTTTTTGGGCAAATCACGGAATGGGCGTTGAATCAACGGGAAACCCGCGCATTCCCAATTCTCTCCACAAACTTATCCACAGGAGTCGTGGACAGTATTTTGGTTGTAGCAGCGTCGAAAACATTGCAGACCAGTAAAGAATCACGCAAAGCCTTGTGCCATGTCTGACCCTGTTGCCGACACTGCTGCATCTCGCCCCGAACTGCGCGGCCATGCCTGTATTCAGGCCTATCTCAGATCGCTCGATGGCTCGCCCGGTGTGTATCGGATGCTGAACGAGAAATCAGAAGTGCTGTATGTCGGCAAGGCGCGCAACCTGCGCGCACGGGTGTCCAACTATGCCCGCCCGTCGGGTCACTCGGCGCGGATTGCACGGATGATCTCGGAAACCGCCTCGATGATGTTCCTGACCACGCGTACGGAAACCGAGGCACTGCTGCTGGAACAGAACCTCATCAAGCAGTTGAAACCCCGCTACAATGTGCTTCTGCGCGATGACAAGAGCTTTCCCTATATCCTTCTGCCCAAGGACCATGCCTTTCCGCAACTGCGCAAGCATCGCGGGCGGCGCGCAGTCAAGGGCAGCTATTTCGGCCCCTTCGCCTCGGCGGGCGCGGTCAATCGCACGCTCAACCAGTTGCAGCGCGTGTTCCTGCTGCGCAACTGCACGGATGCGGTCTTTCACAGCCGCACGCGCCCCTGCCTGCTCTATCAGATCAAGCGCTGCGCCGCCCCCTGCGTCGGCTATGTGTCCGAGCAGGACTATGCAGAACTGGTGGCTGATGCCGGGCGCTTTCTGTCGGGCAAGAGCACGAAGATTCAGGCGCAACTTGCAGAAGACATGCAAAAAGCGTCCGAAGCGATGGAGTTCGAGCGCGCGGCGGCCCTGCGCGACCGCATCCGCGCGCTGACGAATGTCCAGCAAAGTCAGGGGATCAACCCGCGTTCGGTGGCCGAGGCGGATGTGATCGCGGTACATCTGGAACAGGGGCAAGCCTGTGTGCAGGTCTTCTTCATCCGGGCCAACCAAAGCTGGGGCAACCGCGATTTCTACCCCGCCACGGGCGCGGGCGCCGAAGAACCGGAGATCCTGGAGGCCTTTCTGGGCCAGTTCTATGACAGCAAGGAACCGCCCCGGCAGGTGATCCTGTCGCACGAGATCGAGAATGCCGACCTGATGGGCACCCTTCTGGCCGAGCGGGCGGGGCGCAAGGTTGCGCTGCTGGTGCCGCAGCGGGGCGAGAAGGCCGAACTGGTCGAGAACGCGCTGCGCAACGCGCGCGAGGCCTTGGCGATGCGCATGGCCTCGAATGCGGCGCAGGGGCGCATGCTAGAGGGTCTGGGCACGGCCTTTGGCCTTGACGCCCCGCCGCAACGGGTCGAGGTCTATGACAACAGCCATATTCAGGGCACGGATGCCGTGGGCGCGATGATCGTGGCCGGGCAGGAAGGGTTCATAAAAAGCCAGTATCGCAAGTTCAATATCCGGGGCGACGGGCTGACGCCGGGTGATGATTTCGGGATGATGAAAGAGGTCCTGACCCGCCGTTTCGAGCGCTTGCTGAAGGAAGACCCCAACCGCGCGGGCGAGACCTGGCCGGACCTGTTGCTGATCGATGGCGGGGCGGGGCAAGTCAGCGCTGTGGCGGGCATCATGGCCGATCTGGGGGTCGAGGACATTCCGGTGGTGGGTGTCGCCAAGGGCATCGACCGCGACGCCGGGAAAGAGGAATTCCACCGCCCTGGCACCCGCCCCTTCGCGCTGCGCCATAATGACCCGGTGCTGTATTTCGTCCAGCGCCTGCGCGACGAGGCGCACAGATTCGCCATAGGCACACATCGGGCCAAGCGGGCGAAGGCAGTCAACGCGTCGCCGCTGGACGGGATTCCCGGTGTCGGGCCGGGGCGCAAGCGCGCACTTCTGGCGCATTTCGGGTCCGCCAAGGCGGTTGCCCGCGCAGGGCTGTCGGACCTGCAGGCCGTGGACGGAATTTCCGAGGCGCTGGCGCATGTTATCCATGATCATCTGAATGAGAGGT
>SLQN01000354.1 GCA_007131465.1 Paracoccaceae bacterium | reverse complement strand
TGAACTTGCGAGGTGAGCGTCTTTTCAATCCCGAAGGCGATGTGGATAGACTGGTGATCCGCCGCTTCGGTAGCACCGTGCCAAAATTCCATTATTGCGCTCCAAAAAGGGAAATCGAAACTCTCGTGATTCTGCAGTTCCTGATTCATTCTTGTCTTCAACAAGCACATGACCAGGTGTGAAGTGGAGCAAGTAGTAATTCAATCCTCTTGTTTCCGTACGATCCCAGATCGCTTTCGGAACGACCGGCTCAGAAAGCAGTCTCCGTCCCCCAAGGCACCCTTCGCCAAATTCCGTGATCGTGAACGGCCCGTCTGGCGCGGGTGCCGCAAACCCCTCATCTAATGCAACTGCTGGCTGTCCAGGATTATCAGGATACCAGGCGAGAGGCTTGGTGATGTAATCCAGATGAATATTGCCCGCTACGGCCATCCGCATGTTCTCGCGCTCTGAAAGATTGCGCAGGAAGGCATTTCGCATGTTCGCCTGAATGATTGGATCGTTCGAGAGTCTGCTACCTTCCGAAAACATCGGACTGTGTGCCATGAAAATGCCAAAGCCTGGCTCGGGATCGTAATATTTTTCAAAGCGATCTTTTGCATCTGCAACTATCGCGCTGTAGACATCGGCTCCAAACACATAAAGCCAGTTTCCCGCCCGAACGAAAACATGTCGTTCCCCTGCGGGTTGAGACAACTTCATTGAAGGAAGCATCCAGTCTACCATTCCAGTTCCCAGAATGGCACTTCCAAGAGTTTCTCCATCAGCGTTACCATTACGAACGTCGTGATTTCCTGGGCAATACAGAATTTGAGGCAAAAAATTCCTATGATCCCACCAGCGTGAAAAATAATGGGTGAAGGCATCTGCCCATATTTCTCCGTTTGCGACGCGCAGCAGCGTGTCGCCTTCCCCAACTGCATCACCCGGCATGATGATGAAATCAGGACTTTCTGCCGCAATGTGATCAAACTTGCTCGGTTCATCTATGGTCCTTTTTCCAACGTGCGTGTCAGAAATGGCCATTCCGGTAATGCCGGCTTGCGGGATGCGCACCGGGAGCATCTTCACCGGCGGGAAGGTGATGCCCTCAACTGGCAAAGACAGCGCGCAAAGCGAGCCGGGGGCCAAGTTGGTCAAGTGAACATAGTGCCGAATGCAGGTTACAGGGATATCGTTCTCACTAAACCCACCCCTGACCTCAACAAAATTGGAGTGTACCTCAAGATTGTCAGGTCCGTATCGCAGCGTCTGCGATGCAGCGACAGGATTTTCACGACGATCTAACCAGACCACAACAACCTCTGTCGTCGGGTCATTCATCATGCAGGCATAGGGTATAATCGTCATACCAACCTCATATTAGTACGTTGTGGATCAGAGTCGCCACCAGGCCAGATGACGATTGTGGTCTGGATGGCTATTTCGGCTCGTCAATGGGGAACCAGAGATCCAGATCGCCAAGACCTGTAGGCTCCGTCCATCCGAACCAGAAAACCGGGCCATCGCCGGATGGCCGAGATGGCCAGCCGGTTGACGCGTCCTGTCGCACATAGCGGATGGCCTGGGTCGCCTTGGTCAGCGCCGCGTCGATTTCCGGGCCTGAGCCAAAGGTGCTTTTGTAGGTCATATGTGCCTCACTTTTCTACAGTGAATAGTTTGTTGTCTGATGTCTGAAAGGTCTCACCATCCGTGGTTTGATAGGTCCGCCCATCGAGCGCGGGGGGACCGTACAGGTGCACGCGCCGCGAACTTGCATCGCCCACGAAAAACTGTGTCCCATCCGGCCGGAACACGATGGAGCGCGGATTGCCCGATTGCCCGGAGACATCAACGGCCCGAACAACGGATGCCGTGGTCACGTCCCAAAGCGTGGACAGGTGGTACTCGCGCGCTTCCTGGGCGGTAGTGTGCATCAGGAACATGCGACTGCCGGTCGGGTCAAGTTCTATCCCGCGAACGCCGTCTCCATTGGGGATCGCGTAGCTCCCCGCCAGGGTTGATGTTTCGACATCCCATGGAATGGCGCAATCCCACTGATACACACGGTCGTTATTGCGATCTTCCACGAACCAGCGCGTGCCATCGGCTTTCCAGTCGATGTCATGGCCACGGCTCATCGTGGCCCCGAGATAGAGGTAGCCTGTCTGTGTTGCCGTGGTGATGTCCCACGCGGTCGAAAGCGTCAGCTCCCAGATTTCGGTGCGGTTCCACAGCCAGGCCGTCGTGCCGGTATCCTTGCGGATGAAGAACCCGTGTGCCACGCTGTCGCCGCGAACCCCCGTGGCAATATAGCCCGAGAAATCATGCGCGCCGTTGCCTGCCGGTGCGGCACTCTGGATGTCGAACGGCTCGGAAAGGTCGTACTGGCGCACCACTTCCGTACTGCGAAACACGGCATACGCCCGCAAGCCATTGGCCGAGAACTCGACCGTGCGCATATCAGACCCGCTGAGGGCCGGGCTTTGGCCAAGATATGTCGCATCCTCGAGCGTCCAGACCGCATCTGAAGAGTCGGGTTCCTTCGGCTCCGGCTCAGGTTCTGGCGCGGGCTCGGTCTGAGAGACTCCCATCACAGCGGCTGCGCCGAACGCGTTGTAGTAACCTTGCAGGTCGTCGATTTCTGGGTCTGTCAGGGACCTGTCGATTGCCAACCACCCGACGATCCCGCCCAGACTGCTCAGAAGGTTGTCTGCCCCGCCGGTGATCGTCGTGGGCCCGATTGCCAGGGTTCCGCCAGACGGGATTCTGACATTGCGTTGGAGCCAAGTCTTGGCGCGCCCGAACATGATGACGTCAAACCAGCCATTAGAGGCCTCGGCTTCCAAGGCGTCGTCTGACAGGTCAAAATGCAAGAATGCGGGAGAGGTTGCGCCGTTTTCGGTCACATCAAGCGGGCTTGAGACGCGCTGATATGGCGTGGGTTCGCTTCCAAGCTCAAGTTGTGCGCTCGCGAGATAGACGGAGTCGCCTGCTGCCGTGCTCCATCGCAGACCGGCCTCGGATGACGCCGGATTGAAACCCTCGGTGGTTGTGTAGCGAACCGCGCAGCAGAACCAGCCATCGCCGAGATCCTGTATGGATGCCTGTGGGTTCCAGTCTCCGCTTCCATTGCTGATGACAGCGCCTGCGTCGAGATCAAAGGTAACGCTGTGAAACCTGGCTCGTCCCTGGTTCCCGAATTCGAGGATGGACGCCGTGCCCTTTTTCGCAACCCAGGACATGACATAGTCGGTGTTTGGAAGGTGATCGCGGAATTGACGAAGCCGCGCTGTGCCGCCGCTGCTGACCAGCGTCCAGGATGGCGCGCCAAACGGGCTTGTCGGGCCATCCTGTGCCAGCGATGCGATGTCAAATCGAGTCCAAGACCCAGTATTGAATTCCTCCGTTCGGGTGAACAGGTTGCGCCGTCCGCCTTTGGGCGCACGGCCCAGGAGCGGGCGGCGGGATGGGTCGGGTTGGAGGGCGTGCCAGCCGCTTTCACCGAGGTCACTCACCCGCGCGACGCCCTCGCCGAGCGCGGCAGGCTGTGTGCCTTCCGTATCGGCGAAGAAGCCTGATGGGGTGGTCCAGGTGCCCTTTTCACCGCGCGCAAAAAGCGTGGCGGGGGTGAAGGCGCCGGAGGGGGCGGGCTTCACCCAGGCAAAGCCCGCTCCTTTCAGGCCCCGCAGCTCGCCGGTCTGGGTGTTGATGCGCAGGGCGCGCGTGAGGTCGATCTTACCCATCGGTCAGCACCGCCAGTTCCAGCGCGCCGGGGGTGTAGGCCTCGAAGGCGGCAGGGTCGGTGAAGGTGATGAGGGTGACGCTCTGGCCGTCGGCACCATTTGCGCCCGCTGGGCCGCGGGGGCCGGTTTCGCCGGTGTCGCCTTTGGGGCCTTGGGCACCTTGCAGACCTTGAGGGCCAGTGTCCCCGGCGTCTCCCTTCGGGCCGACCGGGCCTTGAGGGCCTGCATCGCCTGTGTCTCCCTTGGGGCCGGCAGGTCCGTCTTCACCTTGCGCGCCCTGCGGGCCAGTCTCCCCCGCATCGCCTTTGGGGCCTGCCGGACCTGGCTCGCCTTGCAGGCCCTGCGGGCCGGCCGCGCCGGTCTCGCCAGTGTCGCCCTTGGGACCCTGCGCGCCCTGGGCGCCGGGCTCGCCCGCATCGCCCCTGGGGCCGGCCGGGCCTTGTTCGCCCTGCGGGCCGGTATCCCCCTTGTCGCCCTTGATGTTGCCGACATTGGCCCAGGCGGCGCCGTCCCAGACATGCAGGTCGCCCTCGATCAGATAGGCGTCGCCCGAGGTGCCGCTGTCAGGCAGGTCCGCGATATCGGCGAGGCTGCCGAGGATCTGCACGCCAGTGCCGGCCGGGCCTTGCGGGCCGGGCTCGCCCGTCTCGCCCTTGGGACCGGCTTCGCCAACCGGGCCCGCAGGGCCGGCAAGGTCTTCGAGCGCGACCAGATCCGTCCAGACCTCTTCGCCGGCATAGCGCCACTGGACATGCGTGTCGGTCTTGCGCAGCGCGATCTCGCGGCCATCCGCGCCATCCGCGCCATCCGCGCCATCGGCCCCGGCGGGCAGGTTGCGCAGGACGCCTGCGTCCAGCCGGACATCGCCGGACAGGGTTTCGATCTGACGGGCCAGGGCTTCTGCAATGCTGCGTGCGCCGCCCGGATTGAGCTCAATCATGTGTTCCACCTTATGCTGCTTGTGCGGCGATCTCAAAATCACCGTTGAAGGAGAGGAAGGCCCCGTCGAACGACACCGGTGCCCCGTCGAAGACGACCTGCGCAGGCGCGCTTTCGCCAGGGGCCACGACCTGTGTGCCCGCGTCGAACAGCCGCTCGGTGCCCTGGTCGTCGCGGACCAGGACCGAGGCCGTGACCACGGCGTCGCGGTCCACGATGTCGTCCGCCAGCGCGGGCGCGCCATCGACCGTGATCGTCACGGTGACGCTCGAAATCTCGCCGCCTGTGCTGGTGTAGTTGCTAGTCTGGTCGATCCCGTCGGAGAGCGCCGTGCCGATCTGCGCGCCCGCGGTCAGGGGGCCGAGCGCGGGCTCGATGGCTGCGAGGATGACCGGCGAGCCCTGCCGGGGATTGCCCCCCCGGCCGACCGCGACCGTAACGCCGGGGGCGACCCTCATGCGATCACCAGCGCGTGGATGCCGCTGGCCGTCGTACCCGTCTCGCTGACCTTCCGCACGCCAACTGGCAGCAGCGAGAAATCGGGCAGTTCCACTTGCCGCGACGTGCCCCAGACCGTGACGAAGGACACGACACCGCCCTTCT
>SLQN01000433.1 GCA_007131465.1 Paracoccaceae bacterium | reverse complement strand
GGTTCGGTCGCTGGCCCGGTCACGAGGTCAGCGTTTTCATCCTCTGGCGCAACCTCCCCGACAACCTCCACCGGCGCGGCCTGCTCTTGTGCCGCCTCCTCTGGATCGGGTTCTGCGATAGCGGGGCGGTCGTCCTGAGGCGTATCCTCTGCAACAGGCTCCATGACCTCCGCTGGCTCTCGCCCGGCGGTTGCTTCCTCGGTCTCGGTGGCGGGGCGGTCGTCTTCAGGCGCATCACCTGCGGCGAGCGCCACTTTCTCCGCGTCCTCGGTCACGATGGCGGGCTGGTCTGTCTCCGGCGCATCACCCGCAACGGATCTCACGATCTCCGCATCCAGCACCGGCCCGGTCTCACCCGAGAGCGGCGCGATCTGCGCAACATGGCGCACGCCGCGTTCGGCGATCAGTTTCTGCACCCCGCGAATGGTCATCCCCTGTTCATGCAGCAGCACCCGGATCCCGGACAGCAAATCGATATCTGCGGGCCGGTAATATCTGCGCCCCCCGGCGCGCTTGACGGGCTTGACCTGACTGAACTTGCTTTCCCAGAACCGCAGCACATGCGCCGGGGTCTGCAATGCAACCGACGCTTCGCTGATGGTGCGAAACGCGTCCGGTGCTTTACGCATATATCATTCCTGCTTCCGGTTACCTTCAGCGACGCGATCCTTCATCAGATGCGACGGACGAAATGACAGGACGCGCCGCGGTGAAATCGGCACTTCCTGCCCTGTCTTCGGGTTGCGCCCGATGCGGGCATTCTTGTCGCGCGCGGAAAACGTGCCGAAAGACGAGATCTTCACCTGCTCGCCCCGGACCAGCGCATCCGAAATATGTTGCAGGACAGCGTCCACCAGCGCAGAGGATTCGTTGCGGGACAGCCCAACCTCTCGAAAGACGGCTTCCGTCAGATCCATTCGCGTCAATGTCTTTTCCGACATACTTTCCCCCGCTGTTTTCGAGACTTTGGGCGAAAGAGATTTTCGAGTCAATATCAGGTGGTTGCAGGGCTGTGTAATTGCGACAGGTGAGGCGTCACCAACGCAGCACCACGGCACCCCAGCTCAACCCGCCGCCAATCGCCTCGGTCAGGATCAGGTCGCCAGGCTTGAAACGACCCTGTGCATTGGCCACTGACAGTGCCAGCGGGATCGAGGCGGCCGAGGTATTGCCATGATCCTGAACCGTCACGATGATCTTTTCCATAGGTAAACCAAGCTTTTGCGCTGTACCCTTGATAATGCGCAGATTGGCCTGATGCGGTACGATCCAGTCCAGATCAGCAGCCTGCAACCCGGCCTTTTCCAGCACTGCCAATGCCGTGGCCGACAGTTTCTCGACCGCATGCCGAAACACTTCACGCCCCTGCATGCGCAACTGGCCCGCAGCCCCGGTGCGCGAAACTCCGCCATCGACATATAGCAGGTCGCGGTAGCGGCCATCGGAATGCAGATCACAGGCAAGAACGCCGCGATCGGTGGTGTCGCCCACGCCCGGCTGCGCTTCCAGCACGACAGCGCCCGCCCCATCGCCAAACAGCACACAGCTGCCACGATCCGTCCAGTCCATGATGCGCGAGAAGGTCTCTGCGCCGATGACCAGTACGCGCCGGGCCTGCCCGGCCATGATAAGACCGCTGGCATTGGCCAGCGCGAAGACGAATCCAGCGCAGACCGCCTGAATGTCAAAGGCGAAGCCACGCGTCATGCCAAGCCCGTCCTGAACCTGCGTGGCGACCGCCGGGAAGGTGTAATCAGGGGTCGAAGTAGCCACGATGACGGCGTCGATCGCATCCGCGTCCAGCCCGGCATTGGCCAGTGCCGCCCGGCCAGCATGGATGGCGAGGTCGGACGTGTATTCGCCTTCAGCCGCGAAATGTCGCCGTTCAATGCCCGAGCGCGAGATGATCCATTCATCGGACGTATCCAGCGACTTGGTAAATTCCGAATTCGGGACCACCCGCGCCGGCAGGTAATGGCCTGTGCCGCGAATCACTGGCCGAAGACTGGTCATGACTTCCCCTTGTCGTTATGGTCATCCTGTGTGGCCTGCGTGGCCTTTGTCTGAGCAGAGAGTGCGCGTTCCTCGACTGCGTCGGCGACCGAGGCCAGACGTTCGGCCATCCGCTCCTGAAACCCGGATTTTGCGAGAGTGAAGGCCAGCCGGATGGCCGCTGACACACCGGTTCCATCGGCCGAGCCATGCGATTTGACGACAGTGCCGTTCAGCCCCAGAAAGACACCGCCATTCATGCGGCGCGGGTCCATGCGCTTGTGCATTCGCCGCAGCGGGCCAGAGGCCGCCAGTGCACCAAGTTTTGACAGCAGCGTGGCGGTCAGTTCCTCGCGCAGCGCGTCGGAGATCAGCCTTGCTGTGCCTTCCCCGGTCTTGAGCGCGATATTGCCCGTGAACCCATCAGTCACGATCACATCGACATGCGCCGCGGCCAGATCCGTGCCCTCGACAAAGCCCACGAATTCGTAGCGACCGATTTCCGCCGCATCCGCGATCAGAAGGGCGGCTTCCCTGATTTCGGCGCGGCCCTTGTTATCTTCCGTGCCGACATTCAACAGCCCCACACGCGGGCGCGGCGCATTGAAGGCGTTGCGGTAGTAAGCCGCCCCCATCAGGGCATATTGCAGCAGCGATTCCTCATCTGCGCGCACATCAGCCCCGACATCGAGAAGCGTGTTGAACCCGCTGCTTCCCCGCGATGGCCACAGGCAGGCAATCGCGGGGCGGTGAACCCCGGCCAACTTGCGCAACCGTAACATCGACACCGCCATCAGCGCGCCGGTATTGCCGCAGGAGACCGCCGCCTGTGCCTCGCCCGCGCGCACCGAAGTCAGCGCCGACCACATCGAGGTTTCGCGCCCGCGGCGCATGACCTGCGCGGGTTTGTCATCCATGCGCACCACGCCGGGGCTGTGGCGGATATCTGTTCGCCCGGCGAGAATCCCCTCCTTGGCCACCAGCGCCTTCAATGCAGCCTCGTCGCCATGCAGGATAAACGCGATGTCAGGGTTCTTGCCGGCCGAGATCGCGCAGCCTTCAACAACAGCCGAAGGGCCGGCATCGCCCCCCATCGCATCCACGGAGATCGTGACCCTGGTGCCGCTGTCATGTGTCATGCGAACCGCACGCTGGCCATGTATCACCCCTAGCGGGACAGGCGCGCTTATGCGGCGTCGTCTTCCAGATCGACATCGCCTGCCTGTGCGATCACTTCGCGGTCATTGTAATGGCCACAGGACGGACAGACATGATGCGGGCGCTTCAGTTCGCCGCAATTGCTGCATTCATTGGGGTTGGAAGCAACCAGTGCGTCATGCGCACGGCGCATGTTGCGCCGCGAGCGGGTTACCCGGTTCTGTTGAACAGCCATATCAGACCTCTGTTGTCAGGGCATCGCGACTGTCTACCCTGCACAAGGGCTGTCTCGACGCAAAATTGAGAAGATGCGATTTCGGCGCGGAATACACGGAATGACCCGGGCTTCCAAGCCCCCAATGCACGGAGCACGTAAAATAGTGACATTTTCCGGCCCCGCAAGCGCTCATGCGGTATGCAGGCAAGAGGTGCGGCGCGACCTTGGCACGAGACTTGGGCGCATGGCCGGTTCGTGGCAGGCAGCAGAGGTCCCCGGACCGGCCAGGGAAGGACGCGCCCGGTGCGGCCTGAAGGCAGGCCACTCGGGCGCGTCGCGGACCTGAAGGCCCGCAAGGGGCGTTCGTGCGATGCGGGGCATTCTTTATTCGGCGGCTGAGCAGGGAGTCCCTTGCGCACATCGCCTTAGTTCTTGTCCCGGTCCCGCTGGTTTGTGATCTGCCTGTCGGATTCGGGGTCAGGGTGTTGCATCCTGTACTTCAGCGCCTCCAGTGCTGCGAAGGGGCGGGTTTCCTGCGCAGTGATCGGGGGTGCGCCGGGGGGGCGGCTGTCCAGCGCAATCACCGCCGCGCCCTCGCGGGGCTGGGCGCGCGGAAAGGCCGGGATGGCGAGCGACAGTGCCTCAAGGGCGATTGCGCTGATGTCGATCTGCGTGCCGAGCGGCTCGAGGCTGTCGTCTTCGGGCATCTCGATTTCCAGTCCTTCCGGCTGGGGCATGTCGGCCAGAAACCGGCGCTGGACAGGTTCGTCGATCCGGGTTGCCACCGGCTCCAGCGTTACGGCGCAGGGCTGCACGACAGTCGCGCCGATTTCGCCAAGAAGTTCCCAGTCATGCTTGCCAAACGGGGCCAGCCGCGCAGTGAAGCGGAATTTCTTCAGGGCTGAAAGCCCGAAGGCCTCTGCGATCCGGCCGCGGGTTTCGGCATCGGGTTGCAGGTCGATCACCTTGGTCTTGCGCCCGTCAAGCTGGGTGACGCGCAGGGGCGCAATCAGGGAAATGGCGGTTATCGGGAGCGGGGCGTGTGACACAGGTTCGCGTCCTTCCGGGATCAGGGATGACACTTGATATAGGGCACTGCGTTCCTTTCTTGAAGTGTCAGGCGTCATTCTGTATCCCTTTACGCAAGAGGCGGGCGGTAACCTGACCGGGCAAGGATTGAAACGCATGGGACTCAAGGTACATTGGGTCGCGGCAACCAGACGTGGGGTAGGCGCAGGCAGATGAGAAATGGTTTGATCAGGCTTGTCCTCCCGGTCCTGATGCTTATGCTCGCAGGGTGCAGCCCGCAGCAGCGGTTCCACGGCTATGCCCCTGACGACATGCAGCTAGCGGAAATCGAGGTGAGGCGCGACACGCGCGAGACCGTGGAAGCCGCGATCGGGCGTCCGAATCTGACCGGGCTGATGACCGGGTCCGACTGGTATTATGTGCAAAGTGACTGGGTGCATCAAGGCTGGCGCACACCGGTCGAAACCCGTCGCGAGGTGGTGAAGGTATCGTTCGACGGGTCTGACCGGGTGTCGAATATCGAACGCTTCGGCTTGGAAGATGGCGAGGTCGTCGCCCTGTCGCGGCGTGTCACATCCACCGGGCCAACTGGAATGACGCTGCTGCGGCAGGTTCTGGGGAATTTCGGGCAGTTCAACCCGGCACAGATGCTGAGCAGGAACTGACAGAGGGACGCAGGCGGAACTTCCGAGCAACAGCGCGAGGGTGTCGCGGGATGGAGGCTTTGGGTCGGAACCGCCACAGGATCGAGGCTTTGGGCGCGGGTCAGATTGACGCGCAGCTGGGTGCCGTTTCGCTTCGACTTGCCGCGGATGCCGAGGACATGCAGTCTGTCGCCAGGCTGCGCGCCGTCCGGTTCCGGGGCAATCTGTCAGT
>SLQN01000251.1 GCA_007131465.1 Paracoccaceae bacterium | reverse complement strand
TCCAGAAGCGCTGCGGCATCAGCAACAGGGCGCGTCGCGGTCGAGACAGCAAACACGAGATCGCCATCGAAGGGCGTGTGCGAGGGCACGATGGCCCGCGCGATTCCGTCATGCGCCGCAATCGCCATCCGCGTCAGTTGCGCCTGATCGAGTGCTGCATCTGTCGCAACGATGGCAAGGGTTGTCGCCTCGCGCGACAGTTTCGTGGGCAGGACCGGCCCCGCCCGGCCCATCCCGCAGCTGCCGAACTCTGCCCCCTCCTCGAACGGGGCGGCCCAGAACTGCGGCCCCTGCCCCATCGTCACGCAGCCCACCGGGTTGACGGCTGCAACGGCCCCGACAGTGATGCCCCCCTCCAGCACCCATGACGCCGACCCGAGCCCGCCTTTGAGCCGCGCTGTCGTCGCGCCGAACCCCGCACCCGCGCTGCCCAACGCAAACTCGGGCGCAGCATTCTCCAACGCGGCCAGGCCCAGCGCGCTGTAAGGATTCCGAACCCAGTCCTTCGCGCCACCATTTCCCAGATCGAACAGGATCGCGGCGGGCACAATCGGCACGCGCATATCACCCACAGCAAACCCGCGCCCCAGCGCCCGCAAGCCGTCCATCACCCCCGATGCGGCATCCAGCCCGAAGGCCGACCCGCCCGAAAGGACCAGCGCATCGACCTCCTGCACCAGCCGATCCGAGGCCAGCAGCTCTGTCTCACGCGTGCCGGGTGCACCGCCCATCACATGCACGCCTGCGCGCAGGGGTTGGTCCGCACAAAGCACAGTGACCCCGCTGCGCAGGGCAGCGTCATGGGCATTGCCCACACGCAGCCCGGCGACATCAGTGATCAGATTGCGCGGTCCCGGCCTTGTCATCGCTGCCCTTTCCCTTGCGCGGCAGGCCGGTTGGCCAAGAATGCCCCCGGCACCTTCTCTCACATTATGAGGGACCGGGATGCCGCGCAACTGCCGGTCTGACGGCCATTTAAAGCGCAACCCTGCCGATTTTCGGAAAAATATTGCCGATTCCAATTGTGAATTGCCAGCCAAGATGGGAAAAAGCTGCCCAAAGATAATGCAGGCGGACACCGTAAGGGCCGCCAGCAAGGATGCAACCAAAGGAGCCCGACCCCGAAGATGGCGGAACATTCGGACCCCAATGCCCCCTGGAAAACCGTTTCAGGCATCGGCACATCAGCCCTTACAGCGCTGCTTTTCGTGTTTTTCCTGCAATATCTGCCAGTCGTTGCTGCGGGCGAACCCGTTTCCTGGGTCATCCCGTGGATCCCCAGCCTTGATGTGAACCTGACCTTCTGGATCGACGGGCTGAGCCTGATGTTTGCGCTTCTGATCACCGGCATCGGCGCGCTGGTGATGCTCTATGCCGCGAAATATCTGGCGGGCCATCCGCAATATGACCGCTTCGCTTTGTATCTGTTCAGCTTCATGCTGTCGATGCTGGGGCTGGTGCTGGCGGACAACCTGATCGCGCTGTTCGTGTTCTGGGAGTTGACGACCTTCACCTCCTATCTGCTGATCGGCTTTTCCCATACGGATCCGAAGTCGCGCCGCAATGCCCTTCAGGCGCTGTTGCTGACGGCTGCGGGCGGGCTGGCCTTGTTGGCGGGCTTCATCCTGCTGGGCATCACCCAGGGCACGTTCGAGATGTCGCAGATCAACGCCTCGGGCAGTCTTGTGGGACAGGAATATTACACGCTGATCCTGTTTTTCGTGCTGGCAGGCGCGTTCACCAAATCGGCGCAGGTTCCGCTGCATTTCTGGCTGCCCAATGCGATGGCCGCTCCCACGCCTGTCTCGGCCTATCTGCATTCGGCAACAATGGTGAAGGCCGGGGTCTATCTGCTGGCGCGGATGCATCCGTCGCTATCTGGATCCGACCTCTGGATCTGGATCTTGTCGATCTTCGGGGCCGTGACGGCGGTGTTCGCGTCTTTCATGGCGCTGCGCCAGACCGACCTGAAACAGACGCTGGCCTATACCACGCTGATGGCGCTGGGCACGCTGGTTATGTTCCTTGCAGGCTCCACTGGCTACGCGATCACGGCGGCGATGACCTTCCTGCTGGTGCATTCGCTGTACAAGGCAGGGTTGTTTCTGACCATCGGCATCATCGACCACGCCACCGGCACGCGGGACGCGAATGTTCTGGGCGGGCTGGCGAAGGCCATGCCGATCACGGCCACTGTCGCAGCACTTGCGGGCATTGCAATGGCCGGGATTCCGCCATTTCTGGGCTTCATCGCCAAGGAGGTCGCCTATGCCGGGGCGCTGGAAATGCGGCTGTGGCTGTTTGTGCTGCCGATGGCACTGGCGGCTTTCGCCCTGATGTTCGCCGTGGCCGGGATCGTGGCCTACAAGCCCTTTTTCGGACCGCAAGGCGATCTGCCGCACGAACCGCATGAAGGGCCGTGGCCGATGCTGCTGGGTCCGGTCACGCTGGGCACACTGGGGCTGTTATTCGGCCTTTTGCCGGGGATGACCGCCTATTACCTGATCGAGCCTGCCGTGGCGGCGGTCATGGGCGCGCCCGATACCGGCGGACGGGTCAAGCTCTGGGCCGGGTTCAACCTGCCGCTGGTGCTCAGCCTTGTGACATTCGGCCTCGGTTTCCTGATCTACCTGCGCCATCAGGACCTGCGCGCGCGGTTGGCACGGCTGGAGGCCCGCGCGCCCGATCTGGATGCAGGCTGGGACGTGTTTCTGGAAAAATTCATGGCCTTCACCAAGGTCCAGACCGGGCTGATCCAGACTGGCGTCCTGCGTCAGTACATGTTCGCCACATTCGCGGTCTTCGCGCTGACGGTCTTTGTCACGCTGATGG
Organism: Paracoccaceae bacterium; assembly: GCA_007131465.1. Taxonomy (GTDB): domain Bacteria; phylum Pseudomonadota; class Alphaproteobacteria; order Rhodobacterales; family Rhodobacteraceae; genus Roseinatronobacter. The sequence continues at coordinate 2,445 of SLQN01000251.1, read as the reverse complement.
CGCGCGATGTGGGCGGGCTGACGCTGGGTCTGGGGGGGCTGAGCTTCATGGAATGGGGTGTGGCCGCCCTGATCATCGCGGGCAGTGTTCTGGTCTTGCTGACTTCCTCTCGGATCGTGGCGCTGGCCGGTCTGGGTGTGGTGGGCATCGGGGTTGCGCTGATCTTCATCATGTATTCTGCCCCGGATGTGGCCATCACCCAGTTGCTGGTCGAATTGCTGGTGGTGGTGCTGTTGGCGCTGGCTTTCGTCAAGATGCCAAATCTGGACCCGACAGGGGCGCAGAAACACAGCCTTGCCAATGGCGTCCTGGCCGGGGCGGTCGGCATGCTGACAACTGTCGTGCTGCTGCTGGTCGTCGATCAGCCCTTTGACCGCCGCCTGACCGAGTTCTTCGAGGCCACAAGCTGGACCGAGGCCTTCGGGCGCAACATCGTCAATGTCATCCTCGTGGATTTCCGCACACTCGACACCTTCGGCGAGATCGCGGTGGTCCTGATCGCTGCCTTGGGGGCGTTCGCGCTGCTGAAAGGAGCGGCCCGCGCCCGCGCCGCCAAAGGGGGGAAGGAATGAATTCCATCATCTTCACGGCTGCCGCCCGTCTGCTGGTGGCGCTTTTGTTCGTGTTCTCGCTGTTCATGCTCTTGCGCGGGCATCACCTGCCCGGCGGGGGCTTCATCGGCGGGCTGATCGGAGCGGTGGCCTTTATCGTCTATTCACTGGCCTGCGGCCCGGCACAGGCCCGGCTGGCGCTGCGCATCTCGCCCGAGGCGATTGCCATGGTCGGGCTGGGGGTCGCGCTTCTGGCCGGGATGTTCTCCGTCTTTACAGGCGATCCGTTCTTCACCGGGCAATGGTACTGGGTCGGCGGCGACAGCTACGAGACAGCCGCGTTTTCGCTGAACACGGTGCTGGTCTTCGATATCGGCGTCTATCTGGTGGTTCTGGGCGGCATCCTGTCGCTGACCTATGCATTCGAGGAGGAGACCTGAGATGGAAGCCCTCACTGCCATCGTGATCGGTGTGCTGACCGCTGCATCCGTCTACCTGATGCTGGCGCGCAATGTCATGCGCTTCCTGTTCGGATTGGTGCTGCTCTCCAACGCCGTGAACCTGACGATTTTCGCCTCTGGCCGGATGACCAAGGGCGCGCCCGCGCTTGTGCCATATGGCGAGGATGCACCGCTGGGCGTTGTCGGGAATGCGCTGCCGCAAGCCCTGGTCCTGACAGCCATCGTCATCGGCTTTGGTCTGCTGGCCTTCACCCTCGCGCTGGTCTTTGAAGGATATCGGCGCATGAACACGGTCGAAACAGACGAGATGCGCTTTGCCGAACCAAAGGAGGACGCCCCGAAATGAGTTGGGTTCTTGTCCTGCCCATCGCCGTGCCCTTTGCTACGGCGGTGGTCGCCTATCTGGCGCGCAACACGCCGTCCGGGCGCTGGATCTCGCTGGGCGGCTCGGTGCTCTCGCTGATCGTCTCTGCCATGCTGATGGCCGCCGTGCTGAACGAAGGCGTCGTCGCGGCACAGATGTCGAACTGGAACGCGCCGTTCGGGATCACGCTGGTCGCCGACTACCTCAGCGCTGTGATGGTGGTGATCACGGCTATCACGGGGCTGGCCACCGCCGTCTATGCGTTGGGCGAAATCCCGGAAGAAACCGAGGGACTGGGCTTCTACGCGCTGTTTCAGGTGCTGATCGCGGGCGTGACCGGTGCATTCCTGACGGGCGATCTGTTCAACCTTTATGTCTGGTTCGAAGTGATGCTGATCGCATCCTTCTCGCTGCTGGTCATCGGCGGCGGCAAGGAGCGACTGGACGCGGGCATCAAGTATGTGGCGCTGAACCTTGTCTCGACGCTGGTGTTCCTGTCGGGCATCGGGCTTCTCTATGGCGTCACCGGCACGCTGAACATGGCCGACCTGCGCGGCGCGGTGGAAGCGGCGGACAATCAGGGGCTGATCACGGTCATCGCCATGATGTTCATGGTGGGCTTTGGCGTGAAGGCGGCGGTTTTTCCGCTGTTCTTCTGGTTGCCTGCCAGCTATCACACGCCCTATTTCGCGATTTCAGCCGTCTTCGCGGGGCTGCTGACCAAGGTCGGTGTCTATGCCCTGATGCGAATGTTCACGCTGGTCTTTGTGGGCGATGTCGGCTTCACGCATGAAATTCTTCTGTGGGTGTCGCTGCTGACCATGTTCACGGGCGTGATCGGGGCTGCGGCGCAGACCGATTTTCGCAAGATCCTGTCCTTCCACATCATCAGCCAGATCGGCTACATGACGCTGGGGCTGGCGCTTTACACGCCACTGGCACTGATGGGGGGCGTGTTCTATCTGGTCCACCACATCATCGTGAAGGCAAACCTGTTCTTCGTGGCGGGTCTGGCCAAGCAATATGCAGGCAGCACTGATCTGAACCGCATCGGGGGCCTCTATAAATC